>CBKYSX010000098.1:0-9593 GCA_966690745.1 uncultured Ardenticatenales bacterium | reverse complement strand
ACGGCACTGCCCCCGATACCCCCTTTGGCAATCCCAAAGTCTAATAATACCAACCGTCCCGCTTCATTCACTTTCAAGTTGCTGGGCTTAATATCACGGTGAATGAGGGGCGGCTCCTGATGGTGCAAATAATCCAACGTAATCAACATCTGGTGGAGCCAGTTTTCGACCTGTTCTACCGGCAAGGGTCGCCGCCCGTTCTTTTCTAAACGGTCGCCCAACGTATCGCCGGGCATATATTCCATTACCAGATACCAGTAATCCCCTTCGCGGAAGAGGTTATTGGCACGGGGAATTGCCGCGCCCTGTACGGGCAACTGGCGGTGATCCAGCCGGATGAGCAGGCGAGCTTCTTTTAGAAACGCCTCTTCCAAACGATGATAGGCATTGGTATCCAGTTCGTTCGGGTGGAAAAGAATCTCCTTGACGGCGACGCGCGCCCCCAAGACTTCGTGTTCCGCTTCGTACACCGCACCCATACCGCCGACCCCCACCAGGCGCAAAATACGATATTCGCGTAGGGGGTCGCCGGGGCGCAAGCGGGGTTGTGCATTGTATAGGGGGTTGGAACTCATGCACCTACTCCTGAATTGTGACTGCCATGTGATCCAGCAACGCCCATGCCGTCTCGAACGTTGCCCAGGGATAATAATCGGTTGTGCCGCCAAACGGGTCGTTTAACCAGATGCCCGCCGGGTCATAGCCAACCGCCGTAAAGGTATGTTCAAAAGGTACACCCCATACGGTTCGTCCGTCCAGGGTTTGCCATTCTACGCGATAGCCGGGGTCTAAACCACCGGTTGCCCAGACAATAACGGGATGCCCTGCCGCCAATTGTTCTTGCAACCAGAGACGATTTTGACCCTGATGGGCAACCGCGTTCAAGCCCATCGCCTGCAAGCCTCTTGCTATGGGGATAGCATGAACCCCATAGCCGTTCGGGTAGATTCCACCGGAAGGGTCATCTATACTTTTCCCTACAAAGCCTTCATTGGGATCGCCGTTGGAATCGTATCCAACTTTGGTAAAGAGCGTCTCCCACGTAAAGATAACGCCGTAGTATTCCGCTAAATCGGTAGCCGAACGTAATTCGCAATTCAGCGTTCGTTCTTGCTTTCGATTCGGAACTTCCAGTCGTACCGATTCGGGCAGTACTTCTGCCCGTGCCGCTACGGTTGGCGATGGTGCTACGGTTGGTATAGATGTCACGGTCGGACGTACTACCGCTACAAATTGACCTTGTTTGGCGGAACTTGCCGCCGGTTCACTGGTTGTAGGTAGTAATGCCGCCCACCCTGCCAACAAGATTGCCCCGATTCCGCAGATAAGCATTCCCGTATAGTGTATCCACCGTCCCCCGGCAACGGGGATGGATGATTCGCTATGCTGTACTGGCATTGTTTTGTCCGGCACCATCTTTACCAGTTCCCGACATTACCGCCTTCTTACAGACGGTAAAAAGAGTTTCAAGACAGGGTTATTGATCGGCGTTGCTTGAAACTCTCCTATTTGAGTATTCACTGTCACCATTATATCCCGAAACGCGGGAGTAAAAGTATATTGTTGGCTTAATGGAGTAACACGATAGGTTCCGGATAGAATGTCCGTGAAGGTATATCGTCCTTCCCCGTTGGTAGTGGTAGTAAGCGGATTGGGCGATTCGGGAGTTGTAAGGGTGATCGTAACGCCTTCGACCCCTAACAGAAATCCTTGCCGTACCTGCCCTTGCAGGGTATAGGTTTGCGAGCCTTGCCCCGCCAAAAAATTTAAGCTCAACACATTGCTATCGCTAAGGGTAAAGATGTGTTGGGTAGGGAGATAGTTATAGCCTGCATCTCCCGGTTGTACACGATAGGTGCCCGGATTCAAACCCGGAAACGCATATTGACCCTTAAAGTTGGTTTGGGTGGTAGCAATAGGTGTGTTTGAATTATCAGCAAACAACCCGACGGGTATTCCGGGGATACCTATTTCCTCTTCATTGCGGATGCGTCCGCCTGCCGTAAAGGTGGTGCCTTGTTCGGTCGCAAGAAAATCCACATTGGTCACATCCCCCATAGCAACTTCCACCATACGCATAGAAGGGGTAAAGGTGTAGCGTCCATCCTGGGGGCGAACGACATATTGCCCCGTCTCTATACCACTAAATACATATATCCCCGTTAAAGGTGAGGTGGAGGTAGTATGTAAGGGAATGTCCGGGTTATCCACAGAATAAAGCGCAACCTGTACCCCGCCCACAGGACCGGCAGTGGTCACAATTCGCCCTGATACCGAAACGGCAAGGGGCGGCTTTTCCTGTAGAAAAGCCGCCTCTGTTTGTGGAAGGGGGGTCGTGCCGATCCACCCTCCTACAATCAAAATTGCGATGATTTGTACGATCACGCGCACAGGTCGTAGCATAACTGCGATGACAACGAGTGCTACTTACTTGTTCAATAAGGTAGCACTCATTGCAAGTACATTAGGGCGTGTGAGTCCAGATAAGGGTGTACAGGTTGGGGCTGTTCCCCGAGAAACGTTGTACCCCGATATAGTATACCCCCGCTGTCAGGTTTTCGCGGGTAATGTTTTCGTTAAACGTTCCGGAATTGGTCGAAATAGCGACCAGTTCCGGCTGACCATCCACCACACGATAGAGGGTCAGGTCATAATCGGTTCCCGCCGGAATGTTACTTAAGGTTGATTCAAAGGTGCCGCCGGGGAACTGAATCCTGAAGAAATCATTGGTGTCCCCGGTGGGAATCGAACCATTGATACAACGCGCCGGAACAAAATCGCCATTATTGTCGGCATCAGCAAGCGTGTTGGGTTCTATTTCCACCTGACAGGGAATGGCAGTGGGCGAAGGTGTCGGCGTGGGCGGAGGGGTCGAGGATGCACCGCGTTGCGCCAATGGCAGATATAAATAGAAGATGTTCGCTTCAAAAAAGAGATTGGGAACATCATTCGTATTGACCGAAAAATCTATGTAGGGTGGCTCAAAGCCATAAGGCGGCAAAGATGGTGTTACGCGATATTCGTTGGGTGAGAGGGATTCAAACGTAAAGTTTCCGTTTTCATCCGTAATCACCTTGGCTATCGGGTTGGGGTTGCTGGCAAGCGAAAGGTTAACCGTTACTCCGGCAACCCCTTCACCATTATCCTCAACCCGTCCAAGAGCATTGTAGGTCAGAATGTTGGCTTCAAAATTCTGTCCCGTAACAGGACCATTGGAAACCGTAATATCACGGAAGGGGGGTTCAAACCCATAGCCCCCCCGAGAGGGGGTAATTCGATAATTACCGGGGTTTACCCCGACAAAGGTGTAATTGCCATCTTCGTCCGTAACGGCAAAGGCTACCGGGTCAGGATTGGGCGGCGATACCAATACCACCTGAACCTGACTGACAGGAACACCATTGTCCGTAATACGCCCACTGACATCAAAGATATTGATGTTGCCTTCAAAGTTGACATTATTCAGATCACCACTGGCAACGATGACATCGCGATAATCGGGTACAAAGAGATAATCTTTGAGGGTCGGGCTGATGCGATAGGTTCCCGGCTCCATGTCGTTAAAGGTGTAGTTCCCATTCCCGCTTGTATTCGCGGTTTGTAACACCTGTTCGGGGTCAGAGGCAAGCGCAATGGTCAAGGCAACATTTGCCATGCCGGAACCGTTATCGCTCACCTGTCCGCGAATATCGTAGGTATTGATGTTGGCTTCAAAATCTGCCAACGTTACGGGTGTGTTCGTGACCGAAAATTCACGGAAAGCGGGTACGAAGGTATAAGAAGGATTATCGGGTGTAACCCGATAGTTGCCCGGTACGACATCGGGGAAGAGGAATTCGCCTTCGGCATTGGTCACAACACTTTGGATTGGGGTGGTTGTGTTGGGTGTCTGATAAAGCCTGACGACAATATTGCTTAACCCGCTCCCGTTATCCACAATCCGCCCATCCACATCGTATTCGCGGAAAATGGCAGTGAAATCCTGGTTGTTCAGATTGCCAAAGAAAATAATGACCGTGCGTTCCGTAGGGTTGAAATTGTAAGCGGCATCTTCGGGGCGAATGGTATAGGTTCCATTACTTACATTCGTAAAGGTATAGATACCATCTACCCCGGTGGTTACCGTTTGGACAGGCACACCATTGTTTAAAAGCCGAACGGTAATGTTCGGCAAATCGGCTCCATCTTCCTGAATCCGTCCGCTAATGGTGTTATTATCACCGCCGGACAGCATGGAACGGGCGATATTTTCTTCTAACGGCATTGACCAAGCGCGAATCGGGGGGGTAAGCACCAGCACGACCAGTGCAATCGCGGCGATCATGAACCAGTGAGGTCGTTTCAGCATAGGGTTCCTCGCGTGTTTTGCTTGCGTCGTTCACATCAACAGGGCAAGAGTATACCCCGCCTTTGCGCTTACGGCGTTACACGCCGTTCTATCGTATCGGTAGCCATCGTTTTACCTGTGAATGATTCGACTGCCGGAATGGGGGTTCCGGTTGCTCGAATATCCACAGCACGGGGTGTTCCTGTAACAGGAATGGGTGGGTCAGTAGGCGGCGGCGGCTCGGTGGGCGGAATCTGAGTGGGCGGCGTTGTGGGTTCCGGTCCGGGGTCGGGTGTATCGCCGCCACCGCTACCACTGACCGAAAAACTGCGTACATTGGATTGGGTTCCCGCTATGACCCCATTTCCACCTACGATTTGTACTGACCATTGATAGACTTCAGGGTTTAATCCTTGCATCGAAGCACTAGTACCGGTTGTAAAGGCTTCCCGTTCCAGCGTATTCGGGGAGGATTGTTTCCAAATACGTAAATTGTACGATTCCCCTGCACCCAAAGATTGTGCTTGCCAGGAAAAGGGAACCGCACTGCCCTGCGAAAAACTTTCATTGTTCGCCGGACCTGTCAGAATTACCTGTGTTCGGGTTGTTGTAGTCGTACCCCCACCACTACCCGGGGTCGCACTTGGCGCACGGGTTGGTTGGGGTGGCTGGGTCGCACTTGGATTATTGTTGCCAGAACCGGCAGTTGTCGCGGTCGCAGGGGCACGGGTGTTGGTCGGGCGCGGCGTATCGGTAGGAACAGGAGTATTGGTTGCTGTAGGAACCAAACGGGTTGATGTCGCTATGGGCGAATCTCCGTTACCCGTAGTGGGTGTACTTTCCCCCGTGGAGGTCGTTTGGCTCTCCCCTGTCGTAGCCGTGGGGGGTTGGGTACTATCCCCTGCTACCATTGTGCTAGATGGAGCAACGGCGATGGCTGTTTCGCTCGTTGGTGTAGCAACATCGCTACCGGCGACGACCCCCCCCGGAAACCCGCCGTTGAGCATCATATAACCACCGCCCGCTACCAGAAGTAGCAATGCCACGATCCCTAATACCGCCGCCATAGGGAAACTACGTTTTGTGCCAATTCCGGCAACCGGCGTAACCGCCACTCCGCCCGCCCCTAATACAGAAGCCACTACGGCGGTAATGTTGTCATCGCCCCCCTTTAGATTGGCGGCTTTGACCAGTTCATTGGGTCCGTTTTGCACCCCGTTGCGGCGAACCAGTTCTAAAATTTCGGCATCCTCCAGCATATCGTTGAGTCCGTCACTACAAGCGATCAACGTATCGCCGGGTTGCACATCAATATAGAGTGCTTTTGCCGCCTTTTCGTCGGGTCGTTCGGTATATTGAAGAATATTCAAATCTACCGGGACGGTATCGTTAATACCGACAAAACGGCTGACAACGTGGCGGTTGGGGTGATCTTTCGCCTCCGCCATCGTAATCCGCCCCATGTCTACCATTTCCTGAACACGGGTATGGTCCTGGGTCAGCAGATGGATACGATTGCCACGCACCAAATAGGCGCGGCTATCCCCGGCATGGGCAACATAACAGCGTCGTTTCTGGGTAATAACCACCGCCAGAATTGTGGTTCCCATCCCTTGCAAATCGGGTTCTTTGGCAGAGCGTTGATAGATGAGCTCGTTGGCGGCAGAAATCGCCGCATCCAACCGTTGTTCAATGCTCCGGTTGGGGGTGCGTTCGCTCTCCATCAACTTTCCAATCTCTTGCACTGCCAGACTGGATGCAACCTCCCCGCCCCGCGCCCCGCCGATTCCATCGGCGACCACAATCAGTTCGGCATGTTGCATCGCCTGATTGGCACCATCGGGCACCAGAATGGAAAAGCGATTCCACGAATCTTCGTTGTTTTTGCCACTGCGACCCGGATCGGTTAACCCGTTGATGCTGACAAAATCGGCGGAGTAAATGGATGTATTCATACAAGACTGCTCCCTGTCAATGCCATGATGTGCCTTAATCCTCGCTACGGTGTTCCGGTCGGGGTGGTGGTTCGCGGCGTTGCAATAGGGGTTGATGTTCGCACACGGGTCGAAGTGGGAGGTATTGTTTCGCCGGACTCAGCCGTCGCCGTAGCGGGCGATGCCGTGCGCGTTCGGGTTGATTGGGGGGTGGCGCGGGGGGTCGCGCTTTCGGTTGCTATCGGTGGTACATCGGTATCGTCAGCATCATCGGTGTCCGAATCCGTATCCGGTGGTGGTATAATCCCAATCTCAGTGGCTACGGGTGTGATTGTAGGTATCGCCGGGGTTGCCCCCAAGCCGGGCATAAACAACAACGCGCCCATGATGACAAAAATTGCCAGCACCGCCAGCCATACCCAGGGAATCGAAAATTGCCCTTTTTTACCGCCTTTGCCTTTTTCTTCCACCAGCCCCGGACGAAATTCAAAAGGGTACTTATTCTGTAGATGGCGAATCCGCAACATGAAATCGCGGGTGGTGGGGCGGCTGGCAGGATTTTTGGCAAGCGCACTCAAAATAAGACGGTCTAGTTCGGGGTTGACCAACGGTTCATAGCGGGAAGCAACGGTTGGATTGCCTTCTAATATCGCGGTTGTGACCCGTTCGCGGGAACGCCCCGTAAAGGGCATTCGCCCCGTGACCATAAAATATAGTAATAACCCCACCGCATAGACATCCATCGAAGGATGGGGTGGCGGCGCGTTTTCTGGGGGAATGATTTGGCGCACGGTGCTGGCAATCCGCTCCGGCGGCGACCAGTTTACGGTTCCTGCTTCTAAGCCAAATTGCCCCGGACCCCGCGCAATCCCGAAATCCACCAGAACCACATCCAGACTATCGCTGACAGGTTGGCGGAACATGAGATTTTCCGGCTTGATATCCAAATGGACAAATCCCTGTTGGTGGGTGTATTCCAGAATCTCCAAAACCGAATGGGTTAAATGCAATGCCAGCCCGATGTCCAGTTTTTTCTTCCGTTTGACCACATCGGCAATTGACCCCCCCGCCAGATATTCCATGACGAAAAACCAGGGAGCGCCGGGAAGGGTGGTTTGTGCGGTATAGACGGAACGGGCACGAATATGTTCCCCTTCGACAGGGAACAGCTTGACAATACCGCGATGTCCGGGCGACCCCAACCGGCGTAGCGTTTCCACCTCGTTATCCATCGTTTCGCGGTGGAAATCGGGGTTATTTTCGATATTGACGATTTTAATAACAACCAAATCGCTGGTGCGGATTTCTTCGACTTTGCCGATGGTCGCCTTATAGAGGTGGGACATCCCCCCTTCGCCTTGCCCTACCTGTTCCAAAATACGATAGGGAAAGGGACCAATCGAACTACCATGTGCCAACCGTGCCATGCGTACCCTTTAGTGATAGAGTGAAGAGAGTGATAAGTGGTTAGTGAAGAGTGATAAGTGAACGACAGCAACAACCGTAAACAGAAGAGAAACACCAAAATCTTTGCTGTTTCTGTCGTTCACTGCCGTCACTGTCGTTGCTTCTGTTCACTTTTCACTGACCACTATCGTTTGACGGCGGGTTCGGTTACGTCTTTACCCATCGGCGGGGGTGCTGAACCTGCACCATTCCGTTTATACCCCTGGGTGTTGTCTTTGTCATTTGATTTGTATTGGAATTCAAAGAGACATTCCCCGATATTAATGACATCACCGGTTTGTAGAACCCGCCCTAATTTGAGGTCTACTGATTCATCATTCACGTAGGTTCCCGATGTACTGCCTTCATCCCAAATACGGAAGGAACCATCGTTTTCTTCAGTAATGCGACAGTGATAGCGGGAGATATGGGGGTCATCCAACACAATGTTTGCCTGATCGGGGGAACGTCCGATTTTGGTATTGGCGCGGCGCAACTCAATCGTGCCTTGCAGTTTACCATCCCCTTCCAACACAATCAGGATGGCTTTTGGCTGGTTAAAGCCGGTACGCCGTCCAATCCCCAGAGGTTGGGTCACTTCTTTCACCACCCGCCCCACTGCTTCCGTTACAGGTTTACGAATGCGGGGGCTACGGATGGCGAGAATCAACGCCAGCACTGCAAGCAAAATTGCCCCGACGGCGGCGGCATTACGTACCCGTTCGGTGGGTACGGTGATATTCAAGAACGGTATGGTAATAGAAGGGATGGGCGGTGGTGGGGCTTCGGGGCGAATCACGTTCACCGTCACTTCAACGGGTGCGCTTTCGCCACGCAGACCTAATTCATCGGTGGCGATTGCCCGCACCGAATACCGTCCGCTATCCAGCGTATCTATCGGGAAGGTATACTCGTTAAACGGTGGTTGCGCTTGCACCCGCGAGGCATTCCCCACGAAAAATTCCACCTGCTGAATCTCCCGCTCAAAGCCATCGGGCCATTCAAAATTGACCTGAATGGTCAGGGTTTTTGGCTCAATGTCGGTAACGGGGGTGTTATAGGCGGCGGCATTTTTCTCAATTACGACCTGATCGGCAGGCGAGGTAACCGTCAGCCCGACCGGTTCCACTGCCACCGAAGGATAGGCAATTGCCGTTTCCAAGGTTGAGCCATTGCCCAACAAGGCGGAAATTTCCAATTCGCGGGGGTTCGCCGCCTGACTACGGAAGTTCAGTGCCAATTGGGTACGTTCGTCTCGAATGGTTTCCCAAATGGTGGCGGCATCGGCTTCCGTTGCAATTTGAATGTAGCGACCCCCGGTTAGAATAGCGAGGCGGCGCATGTTGGCAGTGGCTTCTTCGCCATAATTGCCCAATTGCACGGTATGAATCACTACCCGTTCACGGACGGCACGGTCAATGGCATCTTCCAAACGGGTGGCACTACCACCCACCCGCCCATCGGAGAACAACACCATGCTCCGATAGAGGTTGGGTTGTAACCCTGAATTGGTAAAGCTATCCAACCCGAAAAAGAGTAGGTCGAAGAGGGGGGTTTGAGCATCATTGGGGGGCAATTGGTACAAGTACAAATTGTTCCACACCGCTTGATGGTCCAGCGTCCAATTCTGAATCTGGGTGATTTCGCCGGTGGTTGCGCCGGGGGCAAAGGCTTCCAGATAATCCGATTCGACAGTGAGTGCGCCTGATTCAATGAATTGCTCGACCATCACACGCACTTCTTCGTAAATGGGTTTGCCGGTTGCGCCGGGATCGTTGAAGCTACCGGAGGCATCTACCACCAGAGCGGTTTGCGTTCCCAATTCAACAGGACCGCGGCTGTCTACCGTAACCTCTTCTCCATTTTCCATGACACGAATAGGCAAC
>CBKYSX010000097.1:0-9593 GCA_966690745.1 uncultured Ardenticatenales bacterium | reverse complement strand
ATGATGGAGGCGTGTCGTAGCGATACCTCCATCTTTCCATCAAGGAGTACAACCCATGGCGGTTGAATACACGATTAGCGGAACAACGTTGCCTGTTGTGACTGTAAACCTTACCCCCGGACAACGGATTTTCTCTTCGTCGGGCGGGATGAGCTGGATGACCCAGGCTGTGGAAATGGAAACCAATAGCGGCGGTGGGTTGGGCAAAATGTTCAAACGGGCAATTTCGGGCGAATCGCTGTTCATCGTGGATTACTATGTAAATCAAGGGCAGGGCGAAGTTGCTTTTGCTTCGGAATTTCCGGGGCAGATCCGGGTTCTGGATTTGGCACAGGGGCAAAGCATTATCGTGCAAAAAGATTCCTTCATGTGCGCCGAAAAAAGCGTTGACCTTGATATGCACTTCCGCAAAAAATTAGGCGCGGGCTTGTTCGGCGGAGAAGGCTTTATCCTGCAAAAAATGAGCGGTCCGGGGCGGGCATTCGTCAACTTTGATGGCGAAATTGTTGAAAAAGTCTTGGGTCCGGGTGAAGTCTTACGCGTGGATACCGGACACGTCGCGCTCTTTGAGCCGAGTGTGCAATTTGATGTCGAAATGGTGCGGGGCTTTAAGAACCTTCTGCTGGGTGGGGAAGGGTTGTTTATGGCAACGCTCCGCGGTCCGGGGCGGGTTTATTTGCAAACGATGCCCATGAGCAAGCTCGCCGCCAAAATCGCCCAGTATATGCCCCAAACGGGAGGGAGTGGGCAGAGCGGTGGCACCAACATTGACCTCGGTCAACTGTTCGGCGGACAATAACGTTTATATTCTAAATCAAAAGAGCCAACCACAGGGTTGGCTCTTTTCTTTATTGCCCGATTTGTAAAACAATTCGCCCCCGTCCATGCCCTGTTTTACAGACTGTATAAGCGGATTTGACATCGCGCCAGGGGAAGAGGCGTGGAGGGGGTACAGAGATTTTCCTTTTCTCAATCAACCCTGCCAGCCTGTGGAAGATGGTGACGAATTGTTCAGGACCGGGCGGCGTGTTGAAAAAAGGCGCGACTACCCCATATTGCTCTGCTAATTTCTGTTCAGGTTCTTCCACAATCGAATAAATAACCCCGCCCCGTTTTACCACAGCAAAACTACGGGTTAATGTATCGCCCCCTACTGTATCAATAACCACATCCACTTCGTTTACAACATCCTCAAAGCGGGTAGTGGTGTAATCAATCACGGTCGTTGCCCCCAAGGCGCGAACAAATTCGACATTGGCGGTGGAGGTGGTTCCGATAACGTCTGCACCTTTCCACCGGGCAAGTTGAACGGCAAATGCTCCTACGCCCCCAGCTGACCCTTGAATTAACACTTTCTGCCCCGCTTGAACCTTTGCCGCATCAAATAAGACACGCCATGCGGTGTTTGCACCCCCGGAAAGGGTTGCCGCCTGTTCGATAGAAATGGGTGTTGGTTTAGGGATTGCCGCACTCAGGTGATAGGGGAGCTCAGGATTTGCCCCAATCGGAACCGTGATGTATTCCGCAAAGGCACCGTTCGGACTTCTGCCAAAAACCGGTTGCCCTATATCGTACCCTGTTACCTTTTTACCAATGTCGGTTACAACTCCTGCATATGCACTTCCGGGAATTAAAGGAAACGGTGACGGACGAATCCCGCGGAAAAATCCTTCCAACACTGCCACATCCACAGGCAAAACCCCAGCCGCTTGCACCCGTACCAGAATTTCGTTGTCGGATGGGGTTGGGATAGGAATCTCTTCAAATTGGAGTGCATCCGGCATTCCGTAGTCGCGAATCCGAATCGCTTGCATCGTAGAAGTAGGCATACATTCATTCTCATTGAAAGGTTGTTGTGCCTACAGTGTATGGTATACCCTCTGACGTTACATCGTCGGATTGGACATTGTTTTGCCTGTACCAAAGGACAGCACGTAAAAAGTACACAAGCACAATAAAAAAGAGCCATCTGTTGAGATGGCTCTTTTGGTGGTGACCGGAAAACTATTAGATGTTCGCTTTGATGTCAGCGATTTTTTCGTCAATCGCACGTAGGACAGTCACGCGGTTTTTGTTGGCGGCTTCATAAGCACGAACCGCACTCAATTCTGTTTCTTTGCCGAGGTTTTTCAAAGCGGCAATCGCTTCTTCGGCATTCTTTTCGGCATAACCTGCCACCGGAACCACCACATCGTTGACGCGCTTTTCAACCCGTTCCACAATGCTGGGACCGCTCAATGCTAATTTTTCGTCAATGGCACGGAGGACGGTGATGCGATTTTTGTGGTTGGTTTCGTGGGCGCGGACAACGCGAAGTTGTACATGGTCCAACCCGTCAATTTCGGTCAGCACTTCTTCAACCGTTTTATCGTCGTAGTTGGCGATCGGGGTGATTTCGTCGTCCAATTCGGCATCCAAACGATCCACCAACGAATCCACGCGGCTTTCGATTTCGTGCCATTCGCGGCGACCCAATTCTACCAGTTCGCCGATAACGCTTTCAATCCGATGTTCCAACACGCGGGCAACTTTCAAGGCGATTTCGGCGGCTTCACGAACACGGCTTTCGGTCAAGTCCCCAGCTTCGTCCAATTCATCGCGGCTTAAGCGTAGGCGAGATTGAACTTCTTGCGCGTTGGCGCGGAGCCGGTCGCCCACATCGCGCAGGCTGTCAATGCTGGAATCGAACAGGTCATTTACCTTTTCGCGGTTTTCTTTCACCACGTCCAAGCCTTTTTCGCGGGCATCACGCAAGCGTTCGATATTCGCGTTCAGCGTTTCCATACCCTTTTCGCGGCTGTCTTGCAATTGAGCGATGCTATCTTTCAAGCGGGCTTGCACATCTTCCGCCACTTTGTCCTGCGCTTCTTCGGCGCGATCCACCAACTTCACGGTTTGCTTTTCCAATTCATTTTGGAACAGCCCCAACGCTTCCAACCCGGCGCGTTGCAAACGGAACGCGGCATCGAGGTAGGTGCGGAACGCAGTGCGGTTGGTGCGGACGATGGTTTTACCGACTTCGGTCACTTCGGTTTGAATTTTTTCAAGATTGGTTTTTTCGGTCTTGGTTGCCATGATTTTATCTCCTATCGGTCTAAATCTTTTATAGTTCTGAACCGACCTACGTTTCAGAACAGGTATATTTCATTGCTTGTAACGCAGTGCGTTATCATGTCTAAAATATAACACACTGCGTCATGGATGTCAAGTCTTTTGTGACGCACTGCGTTAAAGTCTAATCTAAGGTTTATGATTGAGGAAAATGGGAGTCATGAAACTTAGACTCCGCGCCGCCGGGGTCTAAGGAGCCTCGGCTATCCGGCTACGAAGTCCATGAACTGGTACGGCTTTTCCTTCTTAACCTATGTTACCTTTATTGATGCGGACTTTCTACCGGGTGGAAGACCCCATACCCGCCAATCGCCCCGTTGCCCATGCCCATGCAAAGTTAAAGCCGCCAATGGGTCCGAAGGCATCCAACAATTCGCCACAGAGGAATAGACCCGGATGGAGGCGGCTCTCCATCGTGCGGGGGTTGATTTCATGCAGGGTAACGCCGCCACCGGTGACTTCCGCTTTTTGATACCCTTCGTTCCCTGAATAGGGCAGGGGGTAACGGGTCAGCAAGCGTATCAGGTTTTGTCGTTCTTCGCGGCGGAGCGTGGCAATGGTGCGTTCCATTGCGCCTGCTTCCCTAACAATCAATTCTGCTAATCGTTCGGGCAAGTGCTGACGCACAATATTGAAGACAAGACGGGTGGGGGAAGCCTGGTTGAATAAGCGTTCCCATGCCTCTGCATCCAAATCGGTCCATTGCACCCATAAAGGTTGCACCTTGGGGTTGTTTGCAAGTACGGCATGGTGACTTAAATCCATCACCGCAGGTCCGCTATAACCGCGATGGGTAAACAAAAAACCCCGTGTTCGTTGCATTCCCTTCTTAATACTTTCGCCCTTGGGTGCGAATAACGTCACCGCCTTAGAGATACCGGCAAGGGCATGATGGCGTGGGTCTTGTGTGAGGAGGGGGGTGAGGGCGGGATAAAGCGGGTGAATCGTATGCCCTAGCTGTTTCAGGAGGCGCAATCCGGTTCCGTCTGACCCTGTTTTTGGAACGGACAAGCCCCCGGTCGCCATAATCACCGCATCGGCATGAAGGGTGTCACCGTTGCCTAGGGTTAAATGCCATTCTCCGGCATCGAGGTTCAGGCTCTCTACGCTTGCATTGACCCGCAACCGTGCGCCGCGCCGTTGGGCTTCATCAAGGAGTGCCTTCAGAATATCGCCGGCGTGGTCACTGACGGGGAAATATTTGTCGCTATCGGCTTCTAATTTGAGGGGAACGCCCAATGTTTCTTCAAAAAAGAGCTTTTGTTCTGCCAATGACCATGAGGCAAGGATGTTTTTAACGCTGTTATGAGAAGATGCTGTAACAAACCATTCGGGATGAAGTTCTGCCGGAAGGACATTGCATCGCCCACCCCCCGAAATTAAAATTTTGCGTCCGGGGGTTGCTTTGCACTCCAAAATGAGAACATCGCTTTCGGGGGTTGCCGCCCAGATTGCCGCCATCAAACCTGCCGCCCCTCCGCCAACAATAATGATTCGTTTCATGGTTACATAAAGGGCAAAATCGCCTCGTTTGCAATAAATCGTCCCTCTTTTGTTAATCGCAATCGTTTCCCGTCTGTCGTTGTACCCCATTCCAGTAAACCCCGTTCCATGCCCCGGCTTATTGCCTCTTCATAATGGGTTTCAAAATCTACTCCATATCTCCGGCTGAAATAAACGGTATCTACTCCTTCCCGTACCAACCGTAAGCCCATCATCATCGCTTCCGTCATTGCGCCTTCGGGGGTAATGGTTTCTTCGGTTTTGGGGTCTCGCGCCGTTCCTAACCCCTCACCTGCTTCAACCAGTTGAATATATCGTTGCGGACGCTTTACATTGCCCCAACGTTGCCCGTGCAATGTTCCAAACGCTCCCGCTCCCACCCCTGCATAGGGATGATTGCGCCAGTAGATCAGGTTGTGTTGGGCGGCAAGGCGGGGCGTTTCCCATGCTCCTTCCCCCTGTAATTTTGCCCAGTTGGAAATTTCATAATGCCCATAGCCTGCATTTTCTAAGGTTTCTATAGTATAAGCGTACATATCCGCCGCCACATCATCATCGGGCGCGGCAATTTCACCATTCAATAATTGTTTGTGTAGGGGTGTGTTGGGTTCCACAATTAAGGAGTAAATCGAAAGGTGGTTAGGGGCAAGTTTTAGAGCCTCTTGCAAATTCCATTGCCATGCTTCTACGCTCTGGTTGGGCAAATTAAAAATTAAATCAAGGTTGATATTGTCGAATCCGGCTTCCCGTGCCATAGCCACCGCCAGCCGTGCCGTGTCGGCATCATGCAAACGACTTAGAAAGCCCAATTCCGCGTCGTTAAAACTCTGCACCCCCAACGATAAACGGTTGATTCCCCCTTGCCGTAGCTCCTGTAAATAGACCGTTGTTAAGGTACCGGGGTTGGCTTCTGTGGTGATTTCGGCAGTAGGTGTCAATTCAAAGGATGCTTTGACCGTTGCTACCAATTCAATGAGTTCATGAGGTTGCAGAGTCGTCGGGGTGCCACCCCCGAAAAAAATCGTGTCTAATCGGGGGTTGCCCAAAGCCATACCCGTTTCGCGGATTTCCTTCAGCAATGCCTGATGATACCGTGCCTGTAACGTCGCGGTACCATCAATATAGGTATTAAAATCGCAGTAAATACACCGGGTATGACACCACGGAATATGGATGTAGAGACCTAACATTGGGTTGCGTGGTGCATGGTGCGTGGTGCATGGGATAGGGACAAAGTAGAGAGCGGAGAGGTTTGTAAAGTATCGTTCTCCTCTCTCCTTTCTCGGCTCTGCCGTTTATATACCACGCACCATGCAACTACACACGACTTTCTTTGGGTAAATAGTCGTAGATGTGGTGTTGCACGGCGAAGGCGGCGGCTTCGGCGCGGTTGCCCACACCCAATTTGTGCATCAGGTTGGAAACATAGTTTCGGACGGTTCCATTCGAAAGGTGCAGTTTGCGGGCAATCTCTTTGTTGGTTTGCCCTTCCGCTACCAATGCCAACACACGCAACTCCTGCTCGGTCAGCCCCGCGAAAACACTCCCTTCCGCCTGCAATTCCGCATCGCGCACCCGGTCAAAGACCCGCCGCGTCAATTTGGGGTCTAACAGCGCATCGCCGCGCCCGACCGCTTCCAACGCTCGAATCAAATCATCGGAGCCAATTTGTTTCAGCACATACCCGCTCGCCCCGGCACGAATCGCATCAAAAAGCAATTCATCCTCGGCATAAGAAGTCAGCATAATGACATCAATATCGGGCATCGCGGCGGTAATATCCCGCGTGGCTTCAATCCCGCTTTTTCCGGGCAGGCGAATATCCATAATCACCACATCCGGTTTGTATTGCTGGGCACGGGAGAGGGCTTCATCGGCACTGCCTGCCTCCGCCACGACTTCAAATTGAGGATAGCGGCTTAACAATGCCTTTAACCCCAAACGGACGACCTCGTGGTCATCTACCAGTAGAATTCGTAAATGTCGCATTTTGACTTACTCACTTTTGAGAACGCAAGGAAAAGCAGTCCGTTTAATGGTGGGGTTTGTTCCCACTGCCATTTTTCCTTACTTCTTTCTCCTCGTTCTTTACTTGATAGTGGGGGACAATGATTTCCACAACGGTCCCGCCCCCTGGACGATTTGCTACCCGTAAGGTTCCATTTAATAAGGCGGCGCGGGCTTGTAAGTTCGGAATCCCTCGCCCCCCCGAGCGAAAGGCTCCTGCCGGAGGCAAACCTTTGCCATCGTCTTTTACCGTTAGTACCACCAATTCCGCTTCACCCGTCAATGTCAACGTGATATGGGTTGCATCGGCATGGCGTATTGCATTGGTTAATGCTTCCCGTGCCATCTGTACGAGATGATTTTGCACATCGCTGGGATAGCGCGGCAACGCGCCCTCCAACCTGTATTCAATCTCGACCCGGGTGTGTTGTCGGGTATCATCCACCAATTTCCCTAACGCTTCTGCCAATTGCCCTTCACCATCGCTCAACTCAAAGATGTACTGCCGGACATCGGTGATCGTTTGATTCAGTAATTTCATGGCATTGCGGTTCAGGTCTTCCGCCATTTGGGGGTTGTCTTGAATCAGTGCCGTTGCATTTTCCAGTAACAGTCCTGCCCCGTAAATCGCTTGAATTGTGCCATCATGTAAATCCCGCCCGATGCGCTGACGGTCGCTGGCTAAAGCGCGATAGCGTCCCATTTCTTCCATGGAGCGTTGCAGTTCCAGCCGGAAGATGGTCAACGCCCGAATCATTGCCCATGCCAGCACTGCAATGGAAATCAGACGGGGTACCGCGATAGGAATCCCCATAAAAGCAAAATCTACGGTTCGCAACATCTCCTGGTTCAACGGAATAAACAACCCGCCGAAAAGACTATAAGCTCCCAGAGAAACCCCCGCCACACGTAACCATGTCACAATATGGTGCGGCAAGCCCATCGCCTCTACTTGCATCGCAGTATTTCGCATCCCCAATGCCGCCGCAAATGCTCCTACTAACACAAAAATCGGGCGGGCAATCTGTTCAAAACGGAAGCGTAGATAAACCAAATCCACATTGGTGGTTGCCAACGCAAACAGAATCAATGCCCCAAACCCCGCCAGCAACCACGGCAATTGAATCGTATGGACGCTTGCCCAATTCAGCCGCAACCCGAAATGGAGCAGGAAAGCAAACCCGATCAGCATTAACAATAATTGCCCCAATCGCAACAGCGATACATCGGATGGTGCAAGGAGTGCCTCCTGCCGCGGAATCACCAGATCTGCCCAAATCACAACCGCTTCCACAAATCCAAATGCCGCCAGCAATGGAATCGAACGTGCCAATTCCAAACGACTCTCGCTTCGCCATTGCAACGCCACCGATAAGCATAATACAAAAAATGCTTGCCCATACGTAGCAAGCAAAATAACTTCATTGGCGGCGAACAAATCGCGGAAAAAGGTATCAATCGCTGTCATACGACAAAATCTACATGGTGCGTGATGCGTGTTGCATGATACACATGGAAGTATCTACGTATCCTGATTTATTTCTCAGGGATAAAGATTTTCCCAAACATCACGACTTTTCAGCGAATTCACGCACCACGTACCATGCAACACGCAACTTTTTACTTCAAAGCCTCATGAATTTCTTGCAGGTGCATTTTCATGTGAATTCCGATGACCCGGAATATCTTTTCAATCGTGATTTGCCCCAATGCCGGGTGTCGCCCTTCCAACCCCAGGTCCTCTTCGCTTAAACGATTGAACAGCCCTTCGGTGCGGGCGCGTTGTGCCGCCAGCCCCGCCAAAATATCGGCTTTTGACAGGGAACCCCGTTGGTTTAACCGGATGCTGTTGTGTTCATCCAAATTCAGGTCCCCTGCCAGCTTTTCATGTTCGCCTTTGGCAATGGTGGCAATAACGCGGCAATGGTCTTCTTCCGCATTCCATAGGTGGGTTAGAATTTCTCGAATCGTCCAGCCATCCCCATGCTGTTTATCCAAATCGGCTTCGCTTAACGGCTCGACAACCGTGTTGAGGGCGGATAGGTCTTTTGCCAATTTGTCCAAAATTTTGTGACTCACGCCATCGCTCCTTTGCGGGGACCGTTCTTATAAGATGAAATGCTCTCATCTATCTGTGAATTATACCACAATTGTTGTAAACCTTTGCCTGCGGATGATTCAATGTTAAAAATGGTGGGGTGCTTACGTTTATTCACATGTACCTTATTGTTCCAAAAGGAGCCATCCTCCATGCAAGCGCGTGAGCTCATTCGTCTACCCAACTGGATTCAGATTAAAGATGCCATCGTCACCCCTAATCAGGAGTATTGGTTTCTAAAACGGCTTGAATATCAGGATGATACGTTGAGTGGAGGACTTCACCATATTTTTGTACAGGAACCGCATGATATAACTCAACAGGCGCGGGTACGGGGTGGGTCGGAGACGTGGGCGGTAAAATTAGAGAAACCGCAAAACGAGCCTGCCGGAAACTTCCCGATGTTTGGCGGCATTACCTATTCCTGCGAGATGGAGGGGTTGCCGAGTGACCGTGTAGAAGGGATGCACCTGCCCTCCAAACATCATGTCAACTATATTTTGACCTATGAAAAACAACGCAAAGGCAATCTGCCGTTGGGGGGTGGCGGAACCGACACCGATGAGGATACCACGACCACTACCACCGGACAGGGAACGCGTACCCTGCCACAGGTTTTAATTCATCGTGGTGAGGCGGCGCAGGTGCTGGAATTTAACAAAAATGCCGCTTTGCAAAAAGTGATTTTCCGGGATGGGTTTGTTCCCAATTCACCCGAATTTACGCTCCGACATGATAACAAAGAATATTTAGGGCAACGGGCGGAAAATCTCTCTAGTGGGGAAGTCCGTATTTACTACTGTGAAATGGGGGATTTTGATCGGGTACAATTTGTGAAAAAGTAAAAGCGGCGGGCAACTGCCCGCCGCTTTTA
>CBKYSX010000096.1:0-9599 GCA_966690745.1 uncultured Ardenticatenales bacterium | reverse complement strand
AAAAAGAGCTCCGCCCCGGACGAAACCTGATGACCCGTGACTGATAGATGCTTGACACCCAAAAAGATACCAAAGAAGAAAACATGACCACTTTTACCTTACGACCGGGGCGGCTTGAAGATTTGGAGCAAGCCGTTCCCACGTTCAATCTGAGCTCACGGATGATGCTGGGCGCAGACGAATTTGATGTAGAGGAATATCGCGCCCACTGGACAAGCCCGGAGTTTCAACCCGAAACCGATGCCCGCATTGCGATCACGCCCGATGGCAACATAGTGGGAGTCATTGAAGTATGGAATAACACCCCCCCTTTTATTCGAAATTGGGTGTGGGGGCGGGTTCATCCTGAGCATGAAGGCGAGGGTATCGGCACTGCCTTATTGGAATGGGCGGAATGCCACGCCCGCGAAAAATTGTCGCTTGCAGAATCCGATACCCGTGTAACGATGCGAACGGGGCAATTTGCTGTGAATACAGCGGCAAAATCACTGTTTGAATCGGTAGGGTATATCGGGGTACGCCATTTTTTCGATATGGAGCGGGTGATGGATACCCCGCCGGAACCCCCCACGCTTCCGGATGGAATTGTGATTCGTTCCATGATAGCACCTGATGAATATGAGGCGATGCACTGTTTAGATGTCGAGGCATTTCGGGACCATTGGGGCTACATTGAACGTCCGTTTGAAGATACATTTGCCGCTTTGATGCACGAGGTCAAATCCTCACCCAAACATGACCCCGCATTGTGGTCTGTGGCAATTGAAGGCGAACGGATGGCAGGGATAGTGATGTGTCGTTTGGAAGCAGGCGGCGACCCCGAAGCGGGGTGGATTGACTCCCTTGCCGTTCGCAAAGCATATCGTAAAAAGGGGATCGCGCTGGCATTGCTGGTGCACACCTTTGGCGAATTGTACAAACGAGGACAACGCAAAGCCCAACTTGCCGTGGATGCGGACAACCTGACGGGCGCACTAAGGTTGTATCAGCGGGCGGGAATGCACGTTTTTCGCCAATTCGATTTGTACGAAAAAGAATTGCGTGGCGGACGTGATTTGACAGTACAAACGTGACGTTTAACAAAAACATCAAAAACGGTTGTATGTCACATGTTGCATGTTTTTAGAGGAAAGGGTTGGTTTTTCTAAATCCGTCAGCATTTCAGAAGCAGAAGGATTCAGGAAAACCACGTTCCAGTGAAACCACGCAACATGCAATATGCAATATGCAACAACACGTGACCACTTTCACCTTACGACCGGGACAGATTGCCGATTTGGAAGAAGCCGTACCGATGTTCAACCTGAGTTCGCAGAAGATGATTGGTGCGGACGAATTTGATATGCAGGAATATATAGCCGAATGGACCTCTCCTTCCATCAATTTGGAAGGGGATACCCGCGTGGCGGTTGCGCCTGATGGGAAAATTTTGGGGGTGATTGAAGTATGGAATAATACCGCCCCCCATGTTCTCAATTGGGTCTGGGCGCGGGTACATCCCGACTATGAGGGGCAGGGGATTGGAACCGCAATGATGGAATGGGCGGAACAACGCGGCCGCGAAAAACTCGCCCTTGCCGAACCGGATACCCGTGTAATGATACGTACAGGGCAATTTGCGGTGAATACGGCGGCGAAGGAACTCTTTGAAAATCTCGGCTATAACGGAGTACGATACTCCTTCACGATGGAACGGGTGATGGATGCTCCGCCCGAACCGCCTGTGATTCCCGATGGTATTGTGATTCGCCCGATGATTGCGCCCGATGAATATGAAGCCATTCATCGTCTGGACCAGGAAGCCTTCCGCGACCATTGGGGGCATGTCGAACGCCCCTTTGAAGATACCTTTGCCCAGATGATGCACTTTCTTAATGAACGGGGTGACCATGACCCTGCATTGTGGTTTGTAGCGATGGATGGCGAACGACTCGCGGGAATTTCAATGTGCCGTCTTCATGCGAGCGGCAACCCTGAATCGGGATGGGTAGACACGTTGGCAGTTCGCAAAGAATACCGCAAACACGGGGTCGGACTGGCATTGTTGTTGCACTCCTTTAACGAGTTTTACCAACGGGGACAGCGCAACGCACAACTCGGCGTAGATGCAGGCAACCTCACCGGAGCGTTGCGGCTCTATCAACGGGCGGGGATGAACGTTATCCGCCAATTTGATTTATATGAAAAAGAATTGCGCGGGGGACGGGATTTGAGTACGCAGGGCTAATTTCCGGTATGGTTGTGGAAACGGTGTTTTTGTACGCAAAAACACCGTTTCTTTTTTCTGTCACTTCGCGTTACACTTCTTGCTAACCCCATTAATCTTGACAGCATCCAATAACCACTTGCCCGAAAGGAATATCCCGATGAACAGTGATTCTCTGATTGGCGTACTTTTGCAGACATTGGGCAGTTCGGCATCCGGTGAATTAAGCCAACAACTTGGCACGGACGAAAGCAAAACCAAAAGCGCGTTGGAGGTAGCCGTTCCTTTGCTGATTGGCGCATTGGGCAAAAATGCGGAAGAGGTGGACGGGGCAGAAAAACTGGACCGTGCGCTCCGTAAGGATCATAGCGGCGCAGTGTTGAACGATGTCAAAGGATATGTGAGTAAGGGTGGCAATCGGGAGGATGGGGATGCAATTCTGAAACATGTGTTGGGGAGCAAAAGGGGCAAAGCCGAAAAAGGGATTGCCCAAACCACCGGCATGGAAGAAAGCCAGGCGGGGGCGTTGTTGGAAATTCTGGCTCCCATTGTGCTGGGGGCATTGGGCAAAGAACAGCAAGACAAAGGGTTGGATGTAGGCGGACTGTCAGGGGTGTTGCAAAAAGAACGCCAACAAACCCGGGAATCCCAATCGCCCATCGCCGCGCTGATTACCGACATCATTGACAGTAATGATGATGGCAACATTCTGGATGATATTTTAGGGATGGCGATGCGCTTTTTCGGGGGCGGTGATCGTAAATAATTTGATAGTATCTGGGGTTGTGCGCTGGCATAACCCCTTCTTAGGCTATTCTTATGACCCCTGTTTCATTTCGTCCTTTATCTACTCAATCTCCTGATAGTTCTTCGGTATCACGCGCAGGGTGGAGTGTGGTATCCCTTACCCATCGAAAGTTTTTACGCAATGTAGTCGGGTTGTTTATGGTAGTTTTACTCTATACAGAACTCGTTCGTGTTCTTGGAGTATTGACTCCATATTCCATAGCTTCCTCTATCAATGTTACCGATTGGACGGTAATGGATGTACTCAAAACCATCGGGCAACTGCTCCTCACATACATTCGTTGGGTCTATCTGAGCATCTTCGTCATTTTCCTAATTGCAGGGTTATTGGAATGGAGATTGATACGGGTGAATCGGCATACCGTAACCTTACTGGGGATAGGCACGGGGCTAATATGTGTGCCGCTATTCGTTTGGGGTCAGAACGATATTGACACTTTCGCGCATTTGAATGCTCTAATTCATGCCCTGGCTCCCTACTTTTTAGGAACAAATTATGTACCGGGGCTAGACCTTTGGTTTCCCTGGGCGGCGGGATGGGTATTTGTGGGAAGTTGTGGAATGGCAGGGCGGTTGTTGTATAGCCATCGGGTAAATACACCTACGCCAACAGTGAAGCGATGGGATGACTGGTTGTGGGAAATCGCCGGGGTTTTGGTGTTGATGACCATCTTTGCGATAGGGAGTAAGGGAGAACGCACCTATCTGGATTATCCGATTGTCAAAGATGGCTTTGTTTTGACCATTACGGATATGACGATTCAATCCGCACCTGACCCCACACAACAACGTCTGATTCTAGAGCTACAGGCAACGAATACAGGCATGGAACGGCTTTCGTTGAACTCGCAAAGAACCGTACTTCCCTACGCCTTCAAGGTGCTGGATCAATTCGGGGCAGAGTATGAAGGCACAGCTATGGACCGTATGCCTGAAATAGGGGAAACAGAGATATACCGGGGGTTGCCATTTTTTGGAGGAACTTACGGTTCTAAAACGCGCGTATGGATGGTGTTTGACCTTCCACTTACGTCTGTTCCTTTGGCGATTTTCCATGAATATCATGGAAGTTCCTTCAATGTTGAAACCCAACCTTATCTGGTGATGTTGTCTCCTTCCCCCTATGCTTTACCGGAAACACCTTCTGTTCCGCCTCTCCTGCCTTCGCCACGTTCCTCCTATTATCTGGATGTTGAACGAGTGCAAGATTATATGCCCGCTCCTGCTGAGGAACTAACTTCAAGTCGGGCGGTGGTGGTGAAGGTCGAATTGCGTGATGTAGAAACAAGGTCCGTGAGTGACGAATCCGGGTATATGGTCCTTATTGATACGAACGGCTTTTGGTATGAACCAAATCAATCTACTCGATTTTCTCCGGAGTACCAGGTTCATGAAAATTACCCTTATTGGTCGGATTATCGAGGAGGGCAGGAGGTATTTGTAATCCCTCTAGATGCTGAACCGCAGTGGTTACTTTTCCAAAATTTTGATGGCTTACGGGTCGTTGCCTCCCTATCGGATTGACTTGATGGGCGGCTTCATCCAAAATCATATAAAACAGGGTAACTGTTCTTAGAGAATGACCCATGCACACGACTGCCCAAAAACTCCACCGCTATACTGCTGAAGAATATCTTGCCATTGACCGTGCTTCAGAGACGAAGCATGAATTTATTGATGGCGAGATGCTTGCCATGTCGGGCGCAAGTCTTAATCATGGGGTCATTACCGGGAATATGGTAGGGGAACTGCGAACATTGTTGCGCGGGAAGCTTTGTCGAATTGTGCCAAACGATTTGCGGGTACATAGTCCGGCAACCAATAGCTATACGTATCCCGATGTTGTCGTTGTGTGTGGCACACCACAATTAACGGATGCCAAACAGGATACGCTGTTGAACCCTACTTTGCTGATTGAGGTACTATCTCCTTCGACCGAGCTATACGACCGGGGGGTAAAATTTAACAAATACCAGCAAATTTCAACCCTGCAAGAATATGTGCTGGTTTCGCAGGATCAGCCTTTAATCGAAGTGTTTACCCATCAAAAGGGGAATCTCTGGCTTTATGCCCGCTATGCCGGGTTGGAGGCAGAGGTCAAACTTTCATCCGTGAATGGCTCGTTGTTGGCAAGCGAGATTTACATGAATGTTGAGTTTCCCCCGCCTATAGAAGAAGTCCTACCCTCCTAAGCTGGATAGTTTTTTGCAACGGGGTGCGTGAATAACGCGCCCCGTTGCGTTTTTCTCATAGGAAGTGAGTAAGCCGTTTCACGACTTTGGGGGGATAGTGGTAGAATGGCGAACTGTTGCGACTACTTTTCAACTAAAACATAGGTAGTTATATCGAACTGCCATTGAACCGCATATTTCCCCGTTTATGCAATATGCACTCTGAAATATGCAATAGTCCTCTATGCCTTCACCCGGAATTGTCATCGTCAATTATCGCACCCCGGAAATGCTCCGTGATTGCCTCCGTTCGATTTTCATGAGCGAGGGCGTTTCACCATCGGTCTGTGTGGTGGATAATGCCAGTGGCGATGAGAGTGCGGCAATGGTAAGGCGCGATTTTCCGCAGGTTTCTCTCTTTGTTCAGCCCAAAAATCAGGGGTACGCGTACGCCAACAATATCGGCTTACAGCACTTTGGCTTTTCAAAGCAGGCAGGGGGTGCGGTTGCCCCCGATACGCCCGATTACATTCTGCTGTTAAATCCCGATACCCTTTTACCGCCTACCGCATTGGCAGAGATGATCGCGTTTATGGAAGCACATCCTCACTGTGGCGCGGCGGGACCAAAATTAATTCGCGCCGATGGCTCTTTGGATCAAGCCTGCCGCCGTTCATTTCCGTCACCGGAAGTCAGTTTTTGGCGGCTGACGGGTCTATCGAAACTTTTTCCGAAGCATGAACGTTTTGGACGGTATAACCTTACCTATATTGACGAAGACAAATCCATCGAAGTAGATTCGGTGGTGGGTGCTTTCATGTTGATGCGCCGCGAGGCATTGCAACAAGCCGGACTGTTGGACGATACCTTTTTTATGTATGGCGAAGATTTGGATCTTGCCTATCGCATCAAACAGGCGGGGTGGCAAATCTGGTACAATGCCGCCGTGACGGTAATGCACTACAAAGGCTCATCATCCAAACAGGTGAGCAGTCAAAGTATTGTCCATTTCTACGAAGCGATGCGGATTTTTCACCGCAAACATTACCATCAATCGCTACCCCATCCCCTGAATGTAGCGATTGAGAGCGCGATCTGGGCGTTGTGCCGCCTTATGTTGGTTCGCAACGCGCTCCGTAAACCTGAACAGAGGGGAGTCGCGTCCGCCGTATGAGTGCCAGTCATCCCGTTAAAACCAAAAAGAAAACCAAAGAAAATGCCAATATCGTAACCCTGCCGCCGCGCATTGCTGAAATCGCGCCGGGCAGTGTTGCCGCCGCCCGCGCCGAACGGGAACAGCGACGACGATTGGCATTTCTCTTTCCCATCACTCTGATGGTGATGGATGCCGGGCTGATTGCGCTGGCATTCTGGTTTGCCTACCGCTTGCGCTTGCTGACGGAATATGTTGGTCCCTTGCGCTTTGCCGATTACTACGGCATGGTGGCGATTCAGGTTCCGGCGATGATTGTCACCTATTTTTTCTATCGCCTTTACAACCGCCGCCGCGTCATGGGCTTGATTGATGAATTCGGGCGGGTGCTGGCGGGAACGAGTGTTGGAACAGTGGTAACACTGGCGGCAACCTCTCTCCTCTTTAAGAACATTTCTGATTTCGACTATCCCCGCTTAATGGTCTTTTATGCGTGGGCTTTGACCATCGGATTGGTCACAGTAGGACGTTACCTTCACGCGCAAGTGATGTGGCGCATGAAGGCGGCTGGGGTTGCTAAAGAAAAGGTGTTGGTGGTAGGGGGCGGCGAAACCGCGCAATTGATTCTGAATGCGATTACACGTTCCCCCCATTTAGGCTATGAAGTGGTGGGGGTAGTGGAACATGAAGCGCATCCCGTTGGCAGAGATATGACTGCGCCCCGTTTGGGCAAGGTAGAGGAACTTGCCCAACTGATTGACCGGTACGGGGTAGATGAGGTCATTATTGGCTTGCCGGAAGCCAACCATCACGAAGTGCTGGATATTATTTATCAGGCACAACGGGAGAAAGTTTCGATTAAGGTTTTCCCCGACCTCTTCCAATTTATGGCAGGGGAGATGACCATCGGCGACCTGAACGGGTTGCCCCTTCTCACGGTGCGGGATATTGCGCTACGCGGCTGGAAACTGGGAGTCAAGCGGGCAGTAGATGTGATGTTGAGTGCGGCGATTTTGGTGCTCTTTTCACCCTTGCTCCTGCTCATTGCCTTCCTTGTAAAATTAGAGAGCAAAGGTCCCGTCTTTTTTACCCAACTTCGGATGGGGTTGGATGCCAAGCCGTTCCGCATGATTAAGTTCCGTTCGATGCGGCAGGATGCGGAGCAAGTCGCAACCTGGACCACGGAGAATGACCCGCGCGTGACCCGAATTGGACGCTTTTTGCGGAAGACCAGTTTGGATGAGTTTCCTCAATTTATTAATGTGTTGTTGGGGGAAATGAGTATCGTGGGTCCGCGCCCGGAACAGCCCCGCTATGTGGAAGAATTCCAACAAGCGATTCCGCGCTACATGGACCGCCACCGCGAAAAGGCGGGAGTGACGGGATGGGCGCAGGTGAACGGTCTGCGTGGCGACACCAGCATTTACGAACGCACCAAATATGACCTCTGGTACATTGAAAATTGGTCACTGGTGCTGGATTTTAAAATTATTCTGCGAACCGCCTTCAAATTCTTGATTGACCGTAGCGCGTACTAAAAACGTTATTACATATTGCATAGTGCATAAACGACAACCCCAGAGTATTCATTAACAATATGTCGGTTTTTATGCATTATGTAATATGCACCATGCACTTCACAATATGCCCCGCGTATTTCTGACCGCCCGATGGGTAAATCTGGTACTGGTAAATTATCGGGTTCCGCCCGAATTGTTATTGCCCTATGTACCACCCGGCAGTGAATTGGATACCCCCGATGATGACCCCGCCAGCCATTTGCTCTCATTGGTAGCATTCCATTTCGCGGATACTGCCGCCTTTGGCATCCCGATTCCCTCGGCGGGGTGGTTTCCCGAACTGAATCTGCGCTTTTATGTACGGCGCGGCGAAAAGCGGGCAACCGTCTTTCTACGGGAATTTGTGCCAAACGCCATTATCACGTTGGGGGCGCGGTGGCTTTATCATCAGCCCTATTACCTTGCGTTAATTCAACATTCTTGGCGGGTGCGCGGTAAAACCATAGATGTTCATACCGATTTCACCTTCCGCGATACCTACGGTTCGCTACAGGTTGAAGCGGAAAACGCCCCGTATGTCCCCGCCCACGATAGTCAGGAACATTTCCTCAAAGAGCATTACTGGGGCTTTGACCGTGCCCCCGACGGGCAATCCTTCCGCTACCGGGTAGACCATCCGGTGTGGCGTACCTATCCCGTTCTAAATCACGATGTCCGGTTTAACCCCGGCGCATTGCTAGGTGGGGAATGGCGCGGCATTCAATGGGATGATGCCCTCCATTCCGTGCTGTGCGCCGAAGGGTCATCTGTGAAAGTCTATAGTGCCGAACCCCTAACGGCAGAGTAAGGGGTATTGAGAAATTAACCGTATTAGGGTACGTGCTTCATCATCAAAAGCGCATCGTTCGTAGGGGCGGGTCAGACCCCGGCGGAAATCCCAAAATGGAACTTGTGACCCGCCCGCCGTTGTCGTGCGACCACCATTAAAGTCAATTCGATGCCAACGGCGGGCGCGGCAATTCGTTTTTGGTTCATTTTGGGTGTGTCATTGCCGTTTTCTCAATACTCCCTACCCAATACCCCTATTCCTGCTTTCGCACCACACCTTGTTTCCACGCATAAACCGCCGCCTGCGTGCGGTCGGTTAGGTGAAGTTTCCCCAGTATGTTCGAGACGTGGCTTTTAACGGTCTTTTCGCTGAGAATGAGTTTATCAGCGATGGCTTGATTGCTCATACCATCGGCAATCAGTTGAAGCACTTCCAATTCCCGTTCGCTCAAAATCGCAAAGGGATTGGTACTATCCAACCGCGCCCCATGCAATTCCTGCACAACACGGGCGGCAACGCGGGGGTGGAGCGTGGTTTCGCCCCGCGCCGCTTTGCGAATGGCATCTACCAGGGCATCAGGGTGAACATCTTTGAGCAAATAAGACAACGCTCCGGCGCGAATCGCGGGAAAGATATGTTCGTCCGTGTGATACGAGGTAAGGACGATAATATGGCTACGCGGGCTAACCTGTTTGACGCGCCGCGTGGCTTCCACGCCATCCATTTCGGGCATCATCAAATCCATTAACACCACATCGGGGGCATGGAGTTCCGCCGCCTGAACGGCTTCTACGCCTGACCCCGCTTCGCCGACCACTTGAATATCCCCCTGCGTCATTAAGAAGGTTTTCACCCCTTGCCGTACCACCGCATGGTCATCTACCAATAATACGGTAATTGTTTCAGTCATAAG
>CBKYSX010000095.1:0-9633 GCA_966690745.1 uncultured Ardenticatenales bacterium | reverse complement strand
CATTAATGTGACAATGTCCACTAGTACTGTTTCATAGGAAGCAAGATGGGCAATCACATCTTGCGTACTCCATACCCCACATGCGCCCGGTTCCTGCCATTGTTCACGGGGGATACGTTCCAGTGCTTTCAGAAAAGTACCGTGTCCGTATTTAAGAATATCATGCACATTCATGTGAACCTCCTGTAGCGGGAAATGTGAGCAATAGCAAGACTGCGGCAATTCCCTATAACACCATTGTAGTCCACTTTGTATGGCAAGGATAGGGGGTGACAGTTATTTACTTGACGTACACCGTTTTGATATTCACAAATTCCCGGATTCCAAATTCCGCCAATTCGCGTCCGTAACCGGAGGTTTTAATGCCCCCGAAAGGCAAACGCGGGTCGGACTTAACAAGAGCATTCACAAAACAGGAGCCTGCCTCTAACTGCTCCCGTGCTATTCGTTCTCCCCGTTCACCATCTCCGGTAAACACTGCCGCCCCCAACCCGAAAATGCTGTCATTGGCAACGGCGATTGCTTCGGCTTCATCCTTTACGGGAATGATTGCGGCAACAGGACCAAAGGTTTCTTCTTCATATACTGCCATTCCCTTTTTCACATCGGTAAGCACGGTTGGCGGGTAAAACGCCCCTTTGCCCTCCGGCACTTTACCGCCCAACAACAGGCGTGCCCCTGCCTTGATACTCTTTTCGACTTGTTCGTGCAACTCATCCCGCAATTCTACCCGCGCCTGTGGACCGACCTGCACCCCTTCTGCCATCGGGTCGCCCATTTTTTGGCTTCGCATTTGTCCAACAAAAAGCGTTTCAAAACGTTGGCGGACTGCCTCCACCACAATAAAGCGTTTTGCGGCGATACAACTTTGCCCGCCGTTAATCAGGCGTGAATTAGCACAGGTGGTTGCGGCAAGTTCTAAATCGGCATCTTCTAAAATCAGATAAGGATCACTACCCCCCAATTCCAACACCGTTTTCTTTAATGCCGCCCCTGCCTGCGCCGCCACCGCTTGCCCGGCAGGGGTACTGCCTGTCAATGTCACCGCCACAATGCGGGGGTGTTCGATGACGGCTTTAACCATTTTGGAAGGAATCATAAGGGTACGGAAAATTTCGGGTGGAAAGTCCGCCTCTCGAAATACATCTTCAATCGCCAACGCACACCCCGGCACGTTGGAAGCATGTTTCAGGACACCCCCGTTCCCCGCCATCAATGCAGGTGCGGCAAATCGAAAAACCTGCCAGAACGGGAAGTTCCATGGCATCACTGCCAACACAACCCCCAATGGCTGAAACGCCACATAACTCTTGCTGGCATCTGTTTCTATTGGTTGTGATGCCAGAAACGCTTCGGCATGGTCAGCATAATAATCACAGACCCATGCACATTTTTCGACTTCGGCACGTCCCTGTTCCAGAGGCTTCCCCATTTCCTCCGCCATCAATCGGGCAAATTGCTTTGTGCGGTCACGGAGAATCTTCCCTGCTTTCCGCATCTTTTCTGATCGTTCGGCGAAGGTGGTTTTACGCCAATGGTTTGCCCATGTGTCGTGACACCCTTCGATGATGGCATTCACCTTAATGTCCGTCATATCGGGATAGGTACGACCCTCTTCCCCCGTTGCGGGGTTGATAACAGTTGGCATTTATGATTCTCCCTTTAAAGAGTATTGTATGAAGGAAACCCTCTTTACCCTTCGCTCTCCGTGTTTTTATATCGTTCTACCAAATTGCCCATGTTGTTCACAAATTCCGATTTGGCTACGACCCGTACTGCCCCCAGCGATTGGGCTATCTTGGTTGCCTCTACATCCATATGGCTTCCATAGCACAAAACGGGCGTATCGGCTGATGCCTCCTGTAAATAAGCGAGAATGGCTTGCCAATTCCATAGCCCGGCCGCGCCAATATCCAATATGACCAATACAGGGTTGAGTGAGAACAATGCTTCGTCAATGACCTCCGCATCGTCGCTATCTACCACGCGCACGGCATGGTTTGCCCGTTCGAGTGTGCTGGAAATACGGGTTGAGAAAAACAAATCGGGTGTTAGTGCGAGTATTCGTGCCATATCTGTATCTCCTTCACATCCATCCATTGTTCATTGGTCACGTCCAAGACTCCGCTCCGTCCTTTTGTATCTGCCCACTGATTGTCCATCCAAATGACAATTGCCAACGGACCTGTAGACGGGTGATGGGTATGTAATACCTTGTTGTTGTCCACAAAAAATGCGGCGTGGTCGTTCTGCCAGTTAATACGGTACTCATGCCATTGTGTGATGTCCAATTCCGGCAGAGGCTGTTCGGCGGCATGAGTGAGGCGGGTGGCGGCGCGTTCCAGCACTCCGTGAATTTTGGGAAATGGTATTAATAAAGCCCCTAACGCCCCGGCAAAATGGAAGAGCGTTGGTACGTTCAGCGATTGGGCAAACCAACCCTGCCCTGCCCATGCCCCCGTCAGCGCAAGGTTGGCGGGAGGACTGGCAAAAAAGAACCAGAGATTTTTAGGGGCGGCGGTAGGAAGCATGGCACGATCCGCCGCAAAAGGATTGTTCCACCACCCAAAGCCCGCTGTACCCCGCAGGCCGGTAGCCGGGTGGGAAAATCGCGCCCGGAGCGAGAGGGTTACCGGGGGTCGCCAGCGATAGTCACGGCGGGCGCGTCCGTGAAAATCATCCAATTGGCTGTCGCTGTAGACGTTTGGGGGCGTTCCCGGTAATAGTAGCCGCACTCCGTTGGGAAGCGGCTCAATTTGTCCGCTTCCCACACAATGAGGGGTTAGGTGGTCTGCCGCGCTTTGCGCCATGCGTCAATATCTTTGGAAGTCGTTGTAAGGATTTCTACGCCATCTTCCGTCACCATTGCTAAATCTTCAATCCGTACCCCACCCCATTCCGGAATATAAATCCCCGGCTCAATCGTCACAATTTGTCCTGCATAAGCAATTGCATCCTCTTCAGCACGGTAGGAAAGGCGCGGCTCTTCGTGAATATCTAACCCCACGCCATGCCCCAGCCCATGTCCGAAATGGTCGCCATAGCCAAATTCAACGATATAATCCCGTGCAATCGCATCGGCGGCACGTAGCCCCAGCCCGGCTTTTAACCCTTTTTCCACCAACTCGACTGCCCCTAACACCGTATCATAAACACGGCGGTACTCTAATGTAGGTTCCCCGGTAAAATAGGTACGGGTCATATCACTATGCCACCCGTCTAGTTTCGCCCCGAAATCTATGGTAACGGGTTCATTCTCTTGAATCACACGGGTGGTCGGGCGGTGGTGGGGACGAGCCGAATGGGGACCGCTGGCAACAATCGTCTCAAACGCCAGGGCATCCGCACCATTTTCGCGCAGAAATTTTTCTAATTCCCATGCCACCTGTTTTTCGGTCATACCTACTTGAATCATTAAGGGTAAACGCTCCCCGGCAAGGTCAGTCAAGTTTTGGGCGGCGCGAATTCCTTCATATTCGTGGCTGGCTTTCACCGAGCGCATTTTGGAGACGACATCGGAAAAGGCTACCCATGTAGTCCCTTCCGGGCTGGTGGTGGCGAATTTATGCCACTCCTTATAGGTGAGATGATCGGCTTCAAAGCCCACCCGCTTCACCCCGTTTTCTTTCACCCATTCCTGTGCCCCGACTTGCCAGCCCGATTGGGATTTGATGAGTTCCCACTCCGGAGCCTGATCTTCCGCCTGTGTGTAGTAACGGGAATCGGTAATGAGATACTGGGCAGTCGGGGTAATGAATAATGCCCCTGATGAGCCTGTAAAACCACTGAGATAGCGGTAATTCAGGGGGTGGGAAATAATCAGTACATCCAGGGTGTGTTCCGTCATTAACTGGCGAAGTTGGTTAACTCGCGCTTTCATAGATAATATCGTCCTTTAGGCTGTGCGTACTCAGGATAGAGAGTTGTTATTATCCTGTACGGGTTGCTTCGAATGCAACATGAAATTTTACAAAGTCGATGGTAATTGGGAATTGTATCTTAAAAATCAATCGTGGGTGAATTGTTTGCATTGGCAACGATTCCCCTTATAAGCGGAGTGATATGCGTTTTCAGGGCAAAACAGCATTGGTAACAGGCAGTGGGCGGGGCATTGGACGTGCGATTGCAGTCAAATTTGCCAGTGAGGGAGCGGATGTAGTGATTAACTTTTTCCGCAACCGCAAACCGGCGGAGGAAACCGCCGAGTTGTGTGCTGCACATGGTGTAAAAACCCATCTGGTGAAAGCCGATATTGGCGATTTGGATGATCTGGCGCGGCTTTTTGCGGAAACGGATGAGGTTTTTGGCGGGCTGGATTATCTGGTGAACAACGCCGCGAGTGGCTACAACCGTTCGATTGAAGAGCAAAAATTGAAGGGGTGGGAATGGACGCTCAATATTAATGCCCGTTCTCATCTTTTTGCGGCACAACATGCCCTACCTCTGATGCAGAAGCGGGGCGGTGGTGCAATTGTGGGCATTTCCAGCCTCGGTGCTCAATTTGCCCTGCCTGAATATGTGGTTGTTGGTGTGTCCAAGGCGGCAGGCGAAGCCATCACTCGCTATATTGCTACCGAGTTCGCTAAGTATAATATCCGCGCTAATTCGGTGAGTGGAGGGCTGGTTGCTACAGATGCGCTTTTGCACTTTACGCAGGGCATGGACGCGCTTCAAATTGCCGCTGAACGCACCCCTGCCGGACGGATGGTGACTCCTGAAGATATTGCTAACACCGTTGCCTTTCTCTGCTCTGATGATGCCGCCATGATTCGCGGACAAACCATTGTGGTAGATGGTGGTGCATCGGTAGTAATGAAGTGGTTCTAAATGATTGCATATTGCATAGTACATAGTGCATAAACAGTTACTCTGAAGTAATGGTGTTATAGTCGTATATGCACCTTGCAATTTGCAATATGAACAGCCTTTGAGATTAAATGACGACTATTCTTACTGACCTTGAAACTCTGATTGCTGAACGCAAAGCCACCCTACCTGAAGGTAGTTATACGACCTATTTGTTTACCAAGGGGCAGGACAAAATTCTGAAAAAGGTGGGCGAAGAAGCTGCCGAAACGATTATTGCCAGTAAAAACAACAATCGTGGTGAATTGGTTTACGAAGCCAGCGATTTGCTCTATCACTTGCTGGTTCTACTGGCGCACCACGATATCCCCTTTGCGGAAATAGAAGCAGAATTGGCGCGTCGCCATACCGCGCCTACGGAGCCATCACCATGATTCGACGGGCACTGATTAGTGTTGACGATAAAAGCGGGTTGGTTGAGCTGGGGCAGGCATTGGTGGAACAGGGCATCGAAATCATTTCAACGGGCGGGACCGCCAAAATGTTAAAAGAGAATGGTATTCCTGTTACGCCGATTGAATTAGTGACAGGTTTCCCTGAAATGTTAGGGGGACGGGTTAAAACCCTGCATCCGATGGTACATGGTGGGATTCTGGCGCGTCGTCATGTCGAAAGTGATGAGCAGGATTTGGGCAAACATGGGATTGTGAAAATTGAGCTGGTGGTTTCCAATCTCTACCCCTTTGAAAAAACGATTGCCCGAACCAGTGTGACGTTGGAAGAAGCCATCGAAAAGATTGACATCGGGGGGGTTGCGCTTCATCGTGCCGCCGCCAAAAATTTCCATGATGTTGCTGTACTGACCGATCCTGCTGATTATGGGGAAGCAATTCACCTGCTACGGACTAAAGGGGAAATCCCTTATGAAGTACGGGCAAGCTGGGCAGTTAAAGCCTTCCGCGCCACGGCTCATTACGATACTGCGATCAGTACTTATCTTGGTAATACGATGGCAGGCGACTCTGCTATACCATTCCCACCCCGATTTACGTTAAGTGCATCCAAGAGTGAAGATATGCGCTATGGTGAGAACCCTCATCAACAGGGCGCATTGTATGCTATGAAGGGGATGGGTGGGCTTGCCAATGCGGAACAATTGCATGGTAAGGGGATGAGCTATACCAACTGGCTCGATGCCGAGGGTGCATGGGGGGCTGTTGAATCTTTTGATGCCCCTACAATTGTCATTGTTAAACATGCCTCGCCCTGTGGCATTGCCACGAATCAATCTTTGGCGCGGGCATGGGAAGATGCCCTAGCCAGTGACCCTGTAAGTGCTTTCGGCGGTGTGGTCGCATTAAATCGAACGGTAGACCTTGAGACTGCCACTGCTATTGATAGTATCTTTACTGAAATTATTCTTGCGCCTGCTTTTGATGAAGCGGCACTGTCGCTCCTCCGGCAAAAGAAGAATCGCCGTTTGTTGCGTGTGCCGCCTTTGACAGGTGCTGATACCGAAGTCCATGCTATTCCCGGTGGCTTTATTGTGCAGGATCGTGATAAGGTTGAATCTGTTATCCAAATGACCACGATGTCTGAGCGGGAACCTACTAATGCTGAAAAAGCCGTCCTTGATTTTGCGTGGCGGGCAGTGGTTGCTGTGAAGTCCAATGCCATTGTCTTTGCCCGTGCCACTGAAGGGGGTTACGCCACAGTGGGCATTGGTGCCGGGCAACCCAATCGGGTTCATTCTGTCGGGTTGGCGGTGCAAAAATCAGGTGAGAACGCTAAAGGCGCAGTTATGGCTTCCGATGCCTTCTTCCCCTTTGCCGATGGGGTTGAAACGGCAATTGCGGCAGGGATTACTGCCATTATTCAACCGGGTGGTTCTGTGCGTGATGAGGAAGTTATTGTCGTAGCCAATACAGCAAATGTGGCAATGGTGGCTACGGGTGTTCGCCATTTCCGGCACTAAAAAGAGTTCTGTGTAACATGCAATATGCAATCTGTAACCTATGATCCATCTTGACGGGAGTAAATTTCGCGACGCGGATGCATTACTGCTGACTGCCTTAACCCTTTCCGCAGTAACAGGCGAACCTTTTGAAATAGAGGAGATCGGACGTGGTAGTGGTGGAGTTACTCCCTTTCACATCACTGCCCTCCGTGCGATTGGTACCACCGTTCGCGCTGAAGTGAAAGGTGAAAGTGTACGGGCGCGGCGGGTTCGTTTTACTCCTACCACTGCACCCCGTGCCGGGGATTATGTGGTAGATACGGGTGATGCTACAGGACGACCCTCTCCGGTCTCTGTTACTCCTTTGATTGAAGCATTACAAACCGTACTAAGCCATGCTGAAGGGGATTCACTGGTGACGGTGCGTGGAGTCAATGCTCATCCTATGACCCAAAGTGTCTTTTGGATGCGTGAAATTTTGAACCCTGTTCTTAGTTCGGTTGGCTATAATGGCGGGGTGGAAATTGAACGGTGGGGCTGGTATCCCGATGGTGGGGGCGAATGTACCCTATCGGTTACGCCTTATGAAGCAGAAGATGATACTCCGCTACGGTGGGAAAAACGGGGTAATTTACAAACTATCTGGGTGACAGCAGTGTTGAGCAGTCGGATGGAAGAAGCTATCGGGCAGAAGATGATTGACCAGTTTCTGCGCGAAGTAGCATTTGATAAAATTGAGCGGAGCCATATCGAAACGGATATTGTCCGCGTGCGTTCTTCCGGTGCGGGTTGCGGTGTGTTTGTTACCATGGAAACTGATAATACTGTTGCGGGATTTGAAGCTGTTGGTGATGGTAATACGCTTCCTGTTCACTTGGCGGAACGATCTGCGAAAGCGACAACGCATTATCTGACCAGTACGGCTGTGTTGGATGGAGAGGTTGCCCGTGCCTTACTTATTCCGTTAGCACTTACCAACCGCCCTGTTTCGATCACTACTCCTGCTCTTACCGCTGCTCATGATTTGCTGGAACAACTGATTCCCCAATTCCTTCCTATCTTCTGCGCCACCCAAAATCATCAAACGGCGCGAAGCATTGAATTGGTGCCTACCAAGTAGATGTCATTTTTAGATTGATAGTCCAAAGGACTTCGCAGAATGATAGCCGAGGCTCTTTAGACCTTGGTGGATTCCATGACCTATCGAACTATTCTTTTCTTCATTGCCCTCTTCATGGGTGCATGTCAACTGACTACTCCAATTCCACCTCCAACTACGTTTCCCGCAACGGAGACACCAACGGTTGAATCCCCTATTGTGGTGCAATCCAGCAGTACAGTCGTTCCTTCCCCGGAGCGTATGGAAGCCTCTTCTACTGTTACAATGACTCGCCCCGCCTCAACGTCTACAACGCGGGTAACTGCAACCGTTACCGTAGCTAATTCACCCACACAAAGTGCAACGCCAAACTCTGAACCCACTTTAGAACTTAGCCCGGTGGATGCAACACAGGTTGCCAATGCTACTAACACCGCGATTGCACTGATTGCTACGATGACTGCTGAAGCTACGCCAATCCTCACCGCTACTGTGACCATGACAGGAACGGCGGAAGGGGAAGTTACACCCTCCCCTACTACTACCGGTACAGCAACCCCTATATCAGAAACTGGCTCAACGTTACCTACCCCCGGACCCCTTCCCACCGCCAGCGATGGACGTTATCCTAAACCTCAAGAAGAGGGCTTTACAATTTCGATTGTGGCGAATAGTGCCGAAAACCCGATTATTCACCCTACTAGTCTTGTATGGGATAGTGTGGGTGCGCTTTATGTAAGCCGACAGGAGGGTGAAATTGTGAAGGTTGCACCGGATGGAACCCGTACCTCTTTTGCAAGTTTTTCTGTGCCTGTCGGGATGGCGTTCCGTCCCGGCACGAACAACCTCTATGTTGCCCATCGTGGTGGGGTGACGATGGTGTGGGATAATAACGGGGATGGAATTGCTGATACTTACCAACCTCTCGTCACGAACATGGCGTGTTGTTATGCCGAATTGCATCAGACCAATGGTTTACAATTTGGTTCTGATGGCTGGCTCTATTTTGCACAGGGCGCAAACAGTGATCATGGCGAAGTCCCCCCTGCTGATTTTCATGCCGGAATTCTGCGGGTGAATCCTGATGTAGGTCAATCTAGTTTAGAGTATGTAGCAATTGGGGTTCGTAATTCGTACGATTTGACTATACGAAGTGATGGGCAGATATTCGCCACCGATAATGGCGCGGATTTTGGTCCACCCGACGAGTTAAACCATATCATCTTCGGTCAGGATTACGGCTTTCCCCACTGCTACACCAACGCTCCCGGTGAGGTGCTCAACCACCCCTCTCATCCTGACGCTTCTTGTGCCGGAACCCGTTCCGCTATTGCGACCTTTGTGCCCCACGCCAGCGCGAATGGGATTACCACCTATGAAGCCTCTATGTTCCCCTCCGCCTATCGCGGCAACCTCTTTGTTGCCCTGTGGAGTCATATTGCCGATGCCTACCGCATTGTACGGGTGCGCCTAACCCCGAATGGTGATACTTTCACCGCCACTTACACCCCCTTCATTACCGATTTTGAACTGCCGCTTGATGTCGCCGTTGGTCCCGATGGGGCACTTTACATCGCTGATTGGGGACCGGGGCGTATTTACCGCGTGGCGTATGAGTAACTTACTTAATCAAGCTATAGACTGAAAAGAGACCCGCAACTCTAGATGTAGAGTTACGGGTCTCTTTTCTCATTCTTTTGCTTTGCGTGCGCTATTCCTAGTCAAATAAGTGGATAGTCATTTTATATACGCCTTATTCGACAAGCAACTT
>CBKYSX010000094.1:0-9689 GCA_966690745.1 uncultured Ardenticatenales bacterium | reverse complement strand
CAAGAAGGGAATTTTGCGTCCGCAAGATGGCAGACCCACCTATGCCGGGTTACTTCTATTCGGACGTGAACCGCAACAATGGTTGCCGAGTGCCCAGATATTGTTTGCCTTTTATATGGATACAGAGATGGGGGATACTTTCCAACGCCAGCAAATTGATGGAACCTTACCGCAACAAATTCAGAAAGCGGAAAGTTTTATTCTGGCGAATATGCGGCGGGGGGTCGTGATGGAAGGATTACAGCGCATCGAAAAATTAGAATACCCCCGTGCCGCCGTACGCGAAGCGATTGTCAATGCCGTGGCGCATCGGGATTATTCGATTCGCGGGGCGGAAACCCAGATTTTTATGTTTGCGGATCGGATTGAATTGTTATCGCCGGGGAAATTGCCCGGACACGTCACCGTAGACAATATCCTGAAAGAACGCTTTAGCCGCAACGAGGCGATTGTGCAGGTGCTCAGTGATATGGGTTTTATTGAACGATTAGGGTATGGAATTGACCGCATTTATCGCTTAATGGCGGATAATGGTCTGCCGGAACCAAAGATGGAAGAAACGGCAAACGGCTTTAAGCTGAATTTGTTCGGACCCGGGGATAAGTTAATGTTATTGCCCGCCACCCCACCCACGGTTCCCAAAGGGGCAGGCAACCTTGCCAAATGGAATGCAATGGGGTTGAACCCGCGCCAGATTGATGCCTTATTGTTTATTGAGCGGGATGGGCGGATTACGAATCGGGATTTTCAGGAACTTGCGCCTGATGTGTCGGCGGAAACTCTGCGACGGGACTTATCCGATCTGGTGGAACGGGGATTGTTGCTAAAGATTGGCGAGAAGAAGGCAACGTTTTACATCTTGAAATAGTTTTATGAATCCCTACGATCAACAACCCTTTGACATACGCTGTGAATGGGGACCACAGGGGGTTGCCACCCTTGCACCTATCAGTGATGTCGTCATTATTGTGGATGTGCTGTCATTCACGACCTGCGTGGATATTGCAGTAGGGCGGGGTGCGGTGGTGTACCCCTATGTGGGTTCGTATGAAGGTGCCGTTGATTATGCCGCCTCTCTTGATGCGATTCTGGCAGACAAACGTGGCACAACCGGGCAATATTCGCTTTCCCCCGCTTCGCTCACGACTATCCCCGCCGGAACCAGAGTCATTCTGCCTTCTCCCAACGGTTCTACCCTTTCACTGGGCACGGGGGCAACCCCAACGCTTGCAGGGTGTTTGCGGAATGCAGAAGCGGTTGCCCGCGCCGCACAACGCCTCGGACGCTCCATTGCGGTGATTCCTGCGGCGGAACGCTGGCGCACCGATGGCAGTTTGCGCCCCTCTTTTGAGGATTGGGTGGGCGCGGGGGCGATTATCAGCCACCTCAGTGGTACGGTATCCCCGGAGGCGCACAGTGCCGTTGCGCTGTTTCGCGCCGTCGAATCCCAATTGTCCGCTCTGCTTGCCGACTGTTCCTCCGGTAGAGAATTAATTCAGAAAGACCACGCGGAAGATGTTGCGCTTGCAAGTGCATACATTGTCAGCACGACCGCTCCGATATTACAAGATGGTGGCTATCGTGCGTTGTAGTTATTCCTCAATGGGCTGGCAATTGGCATCAAACCGCGCCCGATAGCCCAAATCGGATATGTAAAATTCATACTCCATGTTGTCATAAGCGATATTGGCAACCGCATCGGAGGGAACCCCATCCGCAATAGCATGTTGCCATAAAACCGAGAACGAACAGATGGGTAGGGGAAGGGTATCGGGCTTGTTGCCCGTGGGTGTGAATTCGTCCAAAGCCATTCCTTTATGGAGATAAGAATAACTGCTGGAACCCGTAACTTGCCGCCACTGACCGGGGTCGTGTATGTCAACATGGGTGATTTGATACCATCGTCCGCTTGCCGAGCCGCCTGCCCCAATAGGGGGCGCATCATCAGGCGGCGGGACTTCCCGTACGAACTCATAATCACTGCGGGCAAAATATAAATCGGTGGTTAAATCCTGTGTTCCGTCTGACTTTACAAACGTTGAGGACATCTCGATTAATTCTGCCCCATCGCCTACCTGTGCTTGAATGGCATTCATAGCGGCAATCGGGTCGAAACGACTGTTGTCCCCACCGGGCGGATCGTACGTGGTTTCGTTCCCAAACCCGGTTTCAAAGCCGGGAATACAGCCACGTATGAAGACAAATACGATGATGCCAACCACCGCAAAAATACGTAGCGGTAGTAGCCATGGCGGGGGCGTGCGGGAGTCGGAAGGCAAAACGGGTGTTTCTTGCATAGGGTTGGTTCGGTGACATGTAAAAAGGGTTCTCTCTATTATCAAAGTAGTGCAATAAATTGCCAAGAGGGGGAATGAATGACGGCTCAATTTCCGGATATGCTTACTTTCCAAGGTAAAAATTTGGAGATTATTCAACGTTCGGGAGTGATATTCAGCCCATCTCAACACGGATTTACACCCAAACCCTGGTCATCAGGATGTTGGAGAGGATATGTCGCTCATTTTAGTGTGAAGGACGATGAATTACGATTGAGGACGTTTTCAATCTATCAAGATAGTTTTCTGGAGAGTTGGCAAGGCGTGTTTAGTGAAGTCAGCCGCTTTCAATACGAACCTTGCCGCTATTATAAGAACTTGAATTTTGCAATCGGATTTACGGGTAAATTAGTAGGAGCAACAGACTTTGTTTCTGCTTACTACAAACATCTAGGGTATCTGGTCTGGTATGGGGACCAAGACGTACAATTACTGACGTTTGAGAGTGGTATAGTGACCGATGTGCAAGATTTTTCAGAGCAAGCCACTTCCACACGACAACACCTTGCGAATAATCCCGCCTATCCACACCTAAAAATACTTCACCCAACCCTGACAGATAGTTGGACAGAGTACTGGTAATTTCCGATGAATACAATAACCCGTTGCGGCTGGACAACCTCCGACCCACTTTACATTCAATACCACGATGAAGAATGGGGTGTCCCTGTTTACGATGACCGTAAGTTATTTGAAATGTTGTGTTTAGAAGGGGCGCAAGCAGGACTAAGCTGGTACACTATTTTGCAACGGCGTGACGGGTATCACACCGTTTTTGACGGCTTTGACCCTGCTGTTATTGCTACTTATGACGAAGAAAAGAGGGCGGCATTGGTGCAGGATGCGCGAATTATTCGCAATCGCGCCAAAGTCAAAGCCTTTGTGCAGAATGCCAATGCTTTCTTAAAAGTGCAAGCCGAATTTGGCTTGTTCTCGGATTACATCTGGCAATTTGTCGGCGGCAAACCCAAATTGAATTGCCCCGCCGCTTTAAGCGAGATTCCCGCCGAAACGGATGAAAGCCGTGCCATGAGCAAAGATTTGAAAAAGCGTGGGTTTAGCTTTGTGGGTCCCACAATTTGTTATGCCTTCATGCAAGCCTGCGGGTTGGTGAACGACCATACACGGGATTGTTTTCGAGCAAGTTGTTGACATAATCAATTGTTTGGCGGTGACAATGACTATGTTTCTTTTTAGTTTCCCTATTGACTCTCCTGTTACAGGACGCTGTACGCTTTGCCTGATGCGGCGACAAAAGCGTATGCCGCGACGACTACAGGGAAGGAGGGGGTGATGGGGAACTTGTTACCGATTGGGCGTTTTTCGCAGATTTGCCGCCTTTCGATCAAAACCTTGCGCTACTACGACGAAATTGAATTGCTGAAACCGGCGCACATAGACCAATGGACGAATTATCGCTACTATGCGATAGAGCAAGCGGCGATTGCCAACCAAATTCGGTTGCTACGGGCAACAGACATGCCGGTGGAGGAAATTCGCTTACTGCTGAATGAAAAGGATGTCTTACAGCAAGAAGCTATTCTGGCGCGGCACCGCGAACGATTGCAACAGCGAATCACAGAGTACCAACATGCCCTCGCCCTGTTCGAGCAAATGCAACGGCGAAAGGAGCAGGTCATGCAGTACGAGATTCGTGTTCTGGAAGTAGAGTCATACCCGGTAGCGGCGGTGCGGATGGTTATTCCCTGGGGCAACTTCAGCGAAGTACTGGGTCCTACCTTCGGGGAAATTGCCATGCACCTTGCAATGACCGGCACGGCAATCACTAATGCCCCCTTAGTGCTGTATCACAGCATGGATGTCACCACTGCCGATGGCGATGGGGATGTTGAATTGGAAATTGCGATCCCTATAGCAACCCCGTTCCCGGAAACGGAGCGTGTTAAGAATAGTAACGTACCGGGGGGGATTGCCGCTTTTACTACCCACATGGGACCGTATGAAGAAATCAGTAAAGCCTATCAAGCGATTCAAGCGTGGCTTCAACAATTCGGGCATGAATCCACCGGGGTATTTTGGGAGGTCTACATGACAGACCCGGAAACCACGCCTGACCCCGCCGATTATCGGACGGATGTTTACTGGCTGATTAAGTAGGAGTGGAGAACGAAGAAATTTCTTCGCTCTCTTTCGTTAGAAAGCACGATGAACGAAACAGCACAGTTTTTAGGGGAACGCACCACATGGCGTAACGCAACCCTGACGCTGGACGATGTTCATGGTTTGTGGGGCGGGTGGCACATCCGTGTCGGTGGGGACGGACGGCTGGCGGCGCGGGGTGTGCCACCCTTTGCACCCCAGACACAGGTGCAAAAACGAATTGCTGTTACCCATGTTGAAGCGTTGTTGGCTTTATGTGTTGAATGGGATTTGCTTACGATTCGTTTTCCTCCCCGTGATTCCTACGTCCCCGATGAAACGCACCCGACCCTGATTTTGACAAACGGCAGGGGTGACACCCGTAAAGTAACCTGTTGGGCGCACGACCCGAATCATGCAGGGTTTGAGGCAATAGTGGCGGCATTGAAACGGCTAGCAATGGAATATCAGGTTTGAACTCTTACCCCGCTCTAAAGAGGCGGGGCTATAGACCCGTTGTTTTCAAAGGTGTACTATCCTTGAGTGGTAAGAAGTGCCCGCCCCTATAGACTTCCATATATTGCCTTCAACACGGCACCAACCATAACAATATCACCTTTCTAAACCTCACGTCTGATAGCTTTTATGATACTATTACCGAAGCGATGAAGGAGAGGAATGAACGATGAAAGTCATGCCATTGGCGAAACGGGGAATTGCTACCAGCCGCCTGATTCTAGGCTGTATGTCCTTTGGTGGAGGATGGGACCGCAACCCGATTGGAGCGCAGGAAATTCAGGAAGCCGAACGCGCCGTTGAAACGGCACTGGACATCGGAATCACGATGTTTGACCATGCCGATATTTCCACGATGGGGAAGGCAGAGGAAACCTTTGGCGCGGTGCTGAAAAAGCAACCGGGCTTGCGGGAACGGATTGTGATTCAATCCAAATGCGGGATTCGCTTTCAGGATGAACTAGCACCGGGGCGATTTGATTTTTCCAAATCTCATATCCTCCAATCGGTAGAGGGCAGTCTGCGGCGGTTGGGAACAGAGTATCTGGACATTTTATTACTCCATCGTCCTGACCCCTTGATGGAACCTGAGGAGGTAGCCGAAGCCTTTGGCGTGTTGCAAGCGGCGGGCAAAGTGCGCCATTTTGGTGTTTCCAACATGAGTGCCGGTCAGATGCGCTTTCTACAACAAGCACTACCGGAGCCGTTGGTGGTCAATCAACTGGAAATGAGTCTGAGCCACTTGCATTGGTTGGATCAGGGAGTCCATGTCAATCAGAAGGCAGGGGTTCCCGTCAATTTTGCCGAAGGGTTGATGGAATATTGCCAGATGGAAACAGTGCAGATTCAGGCGTGGAGTTCTTTGGCGCAGGGGCGTTTTTCGGGGCGTTCGGTGGAAAACGAGTCTTCTCCTATTCAGAAGACGGCGGCATTGGTGCGCCGGATGGCAGAGGAGAAAGGAACGACCTTAGAGGCGATTGTGCTGGGCTGGCTGATGCGCCACCCTGCGATGATTCAACCTGTGATTGGAACGGTTAACCCGCAACGGATCGCCGCCTGTGCCGATGCCGAACAGCAGGGCAACCAGATGACGCGGGAAGAATGGTATAGCTTGTATGTCAGTGCGCGGGGTGCGCCGATGCCCTAAGGGAGTATATATGAACAGGGGCGAATTAATTCGCCCTGCTTATTTTCGATTTTTCTGAAGTATCTTTGCTATAATGTTGTCAAGCCTACCTCTAAAATGCTAAGTGAAAATAAAGAACTCGCTAAGGATCGAAAATGATCAAGAAGATAAAATGGAACAAAAAAACTCACTTTCAAACAATAAGTCCATTTGAGGACACAACTTCAGAACGTTTACTCAAAATTACGTTTCATACTAAATCTTTGCAAAATGTCCCTCTGGATTTACAAAGCATAGTTGATATGCTATTTGAGATTACCACGCTTCCTCTATTTGAGGTTGTAAATACGGACAAATCACGTTCTCCGTATATGGAGTTCTCTGCGTACGACAAATTCATTGATCGGATTCCTGTTGACACTAAAGGGGGTAAGTGGGAACATCACACCAGTATTCCAAATCAACTAGAATTAACAAAAATTGTATCCAGTATTTTAGATGTCGATACGAGTGATGAGTTGGCTCAAAAAGTAGTTGGGGATTTAATGTGTGTAGAGGCTCATAAGATGATAAAGTTTGATATATTTGTTACTGAGGACGAATTTCTTTTAAGTTGCAAAGACAATTACTGGCTCAGAAATGTCAATATAATGAATCTAAGAGAGACAATAACTTTCTTGGGTTTATATTTGAGATTTAAGAACTCTTACGTTTATAGTGTAAATCACAATTATATTGCACAGATGCGTGATGGGTTGTCTTTCTATGAAGAGATGGTGTTCGCTAAGATAGAAAACATCTTAGGTGCCATATATAATTTAACGGCAATAGAGAAAGTTTCACAGAATGATTTAAGTTATCTTGCAGGCACTTTGTTGACTCGCTGTAGACATGCATTAAGGTCTCGTGATAAAGTCGGATTTTGTTTTTATAGTGTTCAAAGTGGCGATACTATAGATGAGATGATGTATGAATTTAACTATCTTCTTTTGTTACTTCACGGGGCTTTGGAAGTTGTTGCCATTATATGTGTAACTATTTACGATTTGCCACTTAGTCAACCATCTTTTGTTGGCACCGGTAATAAACGGAATGATTTTATAAAGCACCTTCAAAAGAAAGGTGCAAAGTCCCTTTGCGATTTGATGGAGCATAAAAGCACAAAGGCACTAATGGTTCTTTTGAGAGAAATTAGAAACACGATCCATCGCTTTAATTATCCTGTAGCGACTGCAAAACGTAATTATATGGGTGAATTTGTCGAGCGACAAACGAGTAGATTAGGTGTTGTCAAGGTAAATGACACAGAAATTGCCTATATTACAATTCCTCATATTTATTTACAGGAAATAATGGAAGCTACTATAGCATCTCCTAAAGAATGGGGTCTGGAAAACATTTTTAATAAATGGCATATAGAGCCGTACACTTATGCCTGTACATTAACTAATAATGTCTTTGAACTGATTGAAAAAGTATTAAGCGAAATCAACTGGAATTATCAAAATATACCCTTGCCACAGTTGCCTAAATTAACAGAATCAGAAACAAGACGGAGAAATCGAATTTTTCTTTTAAGTTAAAAAGAGGCGGAGTCATTGGCTCCGCCTCTTTTTATCCTTAATCCTGTGACAGGATAATCGCGCTGTACGGTCCGATGTTGAGTTTGGCGTGGGCGGGTTGCCCGTCATACTCGCCCGCTTCGGCAAGGATTTCGGCTTGCCCGATATCGCTGTATTCGCCATCGTAGCCTGTCCAATCACTATTAAAGCGGGCTTTCCATACCCCTTCGGTGGGCATTCCAATCACGTAGCCCTCTTTCGGCTGAGCAGAGAAGTTCGTAACCACTACCACACTATCACGGGGTCCGCCATCCCACCAGCGATGGAAGGCAATCACATTATCCTGAATATTAACATGATAGGTCGTGACGTTACGCCCCTGTAACCCTTTGGTGGTGTCGTATCCGTTGCGGCGCAGAATCATCAAATCCCGATGGAGTTGGACGATGCCCGGATACTTCTCCAATTTCGACCAATCGAGGGGTCGGGTGTCCTGGAACCATTGGTCTTCCAAAAATTCCTGCCCCATGAACAACATCGGAATACCCGGCGTGGTAAAGACCAAAGTCGCGCCCAACGTTGCCCGTTTTTTGGCATGATAACTACCCGCATTGCCAGGGGCAATCTCTTCGGGGACGCGGCTTTTGCCATTGGCGACTTCATCATGGCTCTCGGTATAGATCACGCTGGTGAAGGGGTCAACGCCATACAGATTGGTCACGGCATTTGCCACAGCACCAATATTGCGGGAAGTATCATCCATCGCGATTAATGCTTCGCGGACAGGATGAACAAACCCTGCATCCCATTGGGCGTTAAAGCCCGCGCCGCCATCCGCTGTAGGCGCAACCACCGCCGCACTGCCACGTAAGTCCTCGGCAATGGCGATTTTCCAGGGCTGGGATTTGTCAATCTCATCGTTGATCCACTGCATCAGACTCCACCCTTCGGGGAGGTCGTCGCCGGGGTTGTCGTTGCCTTTCACATTCCGAATGTAGGCAGTGGCATCCCAGCGCAGTCCATCAAGGTGATAATCCTGCAACCACATCAGAGCGTTGTCGCGGATGAATTGGCGCACCTGCCCGATATTGTAATTGGGGCGTGTATCGCCCCAGGGTGTGTTGGCTTTCCAATCGTTATAGAAATAGATGCCCCCCATCCCGTTTTCGCTCCACCCATCAAATTGCCACAGGCTGAGGTCGCTGGGTCCGAAATGGTTGTAGACCACATCCAGCACCACTGCCAAGCCGATTTGGTGCGCGGCTTTGACGAAGCGTTTGAATGCCTGAACCCCCCCGTATTCGCTTTCAACCGCGAAGGGTAGGGCGGGGTTGTAGCCCCACGAAATTCCCCCGGCAAACTCGGTCGGAGGCATCAGTTGTACGACATTTACACCCAACTCTTTCAAGTAAGGAAGTTTTTCTATCGCACTGTCGAAATCGCCGCTTTTGCCCTCTTTGGGGTTAAAGGTACCGATATGGATTTCGTAGATCACCATTTCGTGGAAGGCAGGGGTGCGGTAATCGTCGGCTTCCCATTCAAACACGGGGTCAACGATAACGCCATCGCCCACTGAATTGGTGACTTCGCGGGCGTAGGGGTCTAGACGCATCACATCAAACTCACCATTGACGATGCGGAATTTATAATGGTCGCCCGGTTTCGCCCCGTGTACATCCACTGCCCAGAAGCCATCTGCTTCGGCATTCATCGGATTTTTGTCGGGCGACCAGTCATTAAACGAGCCGCAGACGAAAACCTTTTCGGCATTGGGTGCCCACACGCGGAACAATGTTCCTTTATCGTGGGGAATTGCCCCCATCGGAATCATATTGGAAACTGGCGGCAACTCGGGCTTATTTTTTTTAAGCTTACTGGGCATATGGCTATTGCTTTCTTTTTTCGTTGATTTTTGGTCGTTCACAGCAAGAAACCGGGTATTGTACAACCTTAAACCCGGTTTCATCGGCGATGATGGTATTCCTTATGGAAGGAAACAGTGCGAGGACGCACACGCTCCTAAACCATAGTATAATACAAAAATTGTCC
>CBKYSX010000093.1:0-9689 GCA_966690745.1 uncultured Ardenticatenales bacterium | reverse complement strand
TGGGAACGAGGAGACGCACTGCTTTATCCCGCCATGGTGGGATTGATGGCAGGATGGGTCGGGCATTTTATCTGGGCGGGGATTGAAGTCCACGCATTAGGCTCTAAGGGGGGCTGGTTTTGGTGGTGGGCATTGGCACTAATGACTGCCACCTATCACCTTAGCATCACCCACCAACCGCCATTGACCGAGCGACCATGACCCATTCATTTGCTCAATTCCGAACGTCTAGCCGTAAATGGTTGCCCTTACTGATGTGGGGCGGGGTGGCGGTTCTGGTAGGTGTTGGTTTAGCCGGGGCGGTAGATGGTGCAGAGGTATGGGGAGCATTACAAAGCGCGAATGGGTCGTGGTTGGTTGCGGCGGCTTGTACCTTAGTCGCCACTCAATTATTGAAAGCGGTACGCTGGCGTACTTTGCTCTATCAGGCAGGTATTTTTCCCGGTTGGGCGGAACTTATCAAAGTTCAACTGATCGGGCAGGGCTTGAATACTTTTTTACCTATTCGTATCGGTGAGGTCGCACGGGTACAATGGCTGTATCGTTATGATCGGGCAGTGGTGCTAAGCAGTGTTGCCATCGAGAAGAGTGCCGATTTGCTCTGTTTCGGGGTCATGGGTGTGGCGTTGGTGATTGGAGCAACCCTTCCACCCTTCTTAAATGACCGCTTTATGGGCTTTGCCCTAACAACGGCGGTGGCGATAGCAATGGTAACAGGAATATTGCTTATAGGATCAGAATCTCGACTGACCCGCCTCGTTCACCGATTCACATTGCTTCGCCCTATGTTCGCTCCCTATATTCGCTTTCGCAATGGGTGGCGGCAGGTGACCCGCCCCCGCGATGGGTTGGTATTGGTATTACTGTCCGGTGCAGTTTGGGGGATGGCTATTCTGACGAATCTCTGTCTTTTGGCGGCATTTGATATGCCGCCTACATGGGTGATAGGAACGGTATTACTTGTTGTTCTCCAAATTGGGATTACGGTAGTGACATTGCCTGCGACAATTGGTATTTTTGAATATCTCTGTGTGATTACTCTGGGATGGTTTGGCATCCCGGAATCAGTTGCCTTTAGTATCGGCATTGTGTTACATCTTTTAGTACTTATTCCCAGTGTGGTAGGTATTTGGTTTGCCCGCCCCACAACATTGAACGACAGTAGAAGACAGCAAGAACAGTGAACGACAAGAACAATCTGAGATTATTAAAGAGCGAAGGTCGTTAAATCAATAGGCTTCACTTCCATTTTCGGTCTTCTCTTCTGTTCACGAATCACTATTTATGACTTCAGAGTCAACCATTCTCACCCCTTCTTACCGAGTTCCACCCACGGTCACACCTTCTGTGACCATGGATGATGCTCTGTTGCCTCCCCCTTTGAAGGTAGGCGGTGTTCTCATTCACCCTATCGGTGCAGATGATGTTTTGGCGTGGATGGCGGCAATGATTGTCAACGGAGGGCGGGGGCGGGTTAGTTATGCCAACGCCTATAATGTCCTTCTGGCGAAAGACCTGCCTACCTATCATGCCGCTTTGGAACAGTCGGATGTTGTGTTCTGTGATGGCTTCGGCGTATGGGGCGCATCACGCTGGCTGGGAACCCCCTTGCCGGAACGGATGACCTTGCCTGATTGGAGCGAACGGCTTTTCGCCTTAGCCAATCGTGAAGGGTGGTCGCTCTTCTTCTTGGGCGCGGAAACCGGGATTGCTGAACGCGCCGCCCATCGCCTACAAGCGCGTTATCCGAACCTGACTATCCACACCCATCAAGGCTATTTTAATGTTGAAAATGAAGAAAACGATGGAGTACTTGCAGAAATCAATCGAGTAAATCCTACATTATTGCTGGTGGGAATGGGTCCGCCACGCCAGGATTTGTGGATACACGCCAACTATACACGCCATCGCGTTCCGATGACGATGGCAGTAGGCTGTCTTTTTGATTACATGGCGGGAGCCAAACAACGGGGACCCCGTTGGATGACCGCAAGTGGTGGAGAATGGCTCTGGCGGCTGGTTCGGGAACCCCATCGGCTCTGGCGGCGATATTTGCTGGGTAATCCGCGTTTCGTTTGGCATATCCTGACCACTCGTCCGTACCGCGATTAAAGCTTAACATCTGATTCCCTATCAGGATTATGCTATCTTCGTGACAACCAAATTTGTATCAGCTATTGCAACCTGTCAAAAAGGTATTATAATGTGAGTAGTACTTCGGTACTGTCTATACGGAGAGGGGTAATTACAAGACTGGTACTCCCTAATACCCTCGTTACACCTATGCCAAACTCTGCGGTCGAAACATGGGTACCCTTATTGCGGGATACCTTAGTCAGAGATGGGAAATTTTTCTGGCAGGTGCAGGGCAAAAGTATGCTTCCTACTTTGCCACCGGATTGTACGATTGAAATTCATCCGGTGACATCGAAACCGCGACGGGGAGAACTGCTGGTTTTTGCGGATAAAGGAACATTGGTTGTGCATCGTTTGGTTGCCAAACGTTTATCGAAATTCATTTTGCAAGGGGACAATCGTGCCGTATGGGATCCGCCGATTTCACCCGAACAGGTGGTTGGGCGTGTTTTTCAAGCAACCTATCAGGATACATTAGTCTATCCTCATAAGTTTAATAGGTTGATTGCTTATTTTTGGATTGCACGATATTATTGGTTGAAACTTATACGGTTTTTGATTCGGAATATCCGTAAGACGCAGGCTTAAAATGAGTGGAAATAGGTTCATCCTTGAAATCGGTGGAATATCCTTTGTAATTATTGTGGATCCACCTTTGGAAATCGAACCTATCGAAACTTTATATCAAGCATTCGTCAAAAAGGGGGATGCTGAGTGGCAGGTACGGGTTTATGTTGACCCTACGCTCCACGATGGAATGCCCCCCAGGGTGCGTCACGATGGGGCAGTGACATATTTCAGAACGATGTCCCATGAAGGGTGGGTGGATTTAGACAACAGGGTGGTAGAAGTTAGTACACCATCTGAAAAAAGAATCCACTCGGCATTGGTACGAGTCTTATCATTTATCTTAATGCAGGTATTGCCCCGACAGGGCGCAGGGCTTTTGGTACATGGTGCAGGGATTTTGTTTGGGACCGATGGACATCTATTTTTTGGGGCTTCGGGGCGGGGCAAAAGTACAGTAGCACGATTGGCGCGGGGCATCGGGCGTGTGCTTACCGATGAGAATGTTCTGATTCTGAGGCATGAATCGGACTTCCACTTACATAGTACTCCCTTTTGGGGCTTAAGTACTCCCGCCGCCGATATTCAGGAAATTGGACGTGCCAATGCACCTTTAAAAGCGTTGTACGCCCTTGAACATTCTGATAGTTTTGAGCTGGAATTATTGTCGAAAAGTCGGTCAACCATGGCACTGCTTACCAGCGAAAAAGTAGCCACCGAGCGCAACCTTAGTGCTTCTGCGTGGTTACAAATGGTAGGCGAAATCGTCGCAGAAGTGCCGGTCTATCGGTTAGGCTTTCGCCCGACCCCGGAGTTATGGCATTTTTTGTCGGAACAAGGTTGTATCGTTCCAACAAACCTATCCTAAATGAGCGTTTCTTTACATTTACGTCCTATCCAAAATTCCCGCACCGCCTCCCGCGCCTTCGATGACGAAACAGTGGTGATTGACCCTGATACGAATGTCGCTCGTATGTTCAACGGGGTTGGAAGCCGGGTCTGGGAATTGGTAGACGGACAACACACAGTTGCCGATATTGCCGCGATTTTGGAAACAGAATATGCGGTTTCTACGTCAGAGGCACTTGCAAGCGTTACTCATTTTGTGGAAGCGTTGGTGCAACGCGATCTTATCACATTCACTTCATCGTAGTCACTACCATTTGGACCTAAATCCGGAGTTTTATCCACTCCATTTTACCCTTCTCAATTCGTCAGTGAGGAAGTAACTCATGAAACCCCTTACCACGTCGGTCACGGAACGGCAATCCGCCAAAAAAACATGGGAATTGCCCGAAATTGTGCTGGAATATTCATTGGTCGCCAAAGCCCAGGGTCCCGTTCTGGGCGAAGATAGTTTCCAAAAAGTAGAAGAAGATCCCTTTTTGGGAGCCTTCACTGCTAGCGGTATCTAATATAACATTCGGGAACGTTGGTCGCACGTTGCCGAAATCGTTGTTGTCGCCACTGTACTGCTGAAATAAACCATCCTGTGATAGCTGGATTCTAATAGCCAAACATCCTGCGGGGTGTTTGGCTTTCTCGCTTTATGCCGAGGTGTCATGTTGAAATCGAAATCTCCCTTCCGGGTTTCACTATTATCCGCCTCCATTTTGATTCTGGTGTTGCTTTTACCGGCAACCACCCCTCCTTCTGTTCCTGTTCTTGCCGCAAGCCCTCAGAGTGGTAGTGACACGGTTCTAAGATGGCAAGTTCATACTCCCGTATATACCGTTAGTACCGATAGCATCACCGTTGCCGATTATGGAACACATGATCAACCAGGGGCACCGGCATTGCCCGTTACTCAAACCCTATTGGAATTGCCCCAAACCGGTGAATGGGAACTGGACTATAGCGGAACACCGCAACGTATTACCACCTCGGCTGATTTTAGTGTGGTAGCAGTACCGGTTCCTGCCAAAGACCGTTCGGACTATGCCGAATGGACCATTGCAGATGCAGATCTGGTGGTTCCAACAATGGATCAACCCGATGCCGCTATTTATGGACGGAATGCTTTTTATCCGTCCCAACCTGTCGTAGCGGGTGAAGAAATCTGGCAGAGAGGTCGTCGTTTGCTGGTCTTAACCGCCTTCCCGTTCCAATACAACCCGGTTAGCGGCGAAGTCCAATACTATTCAAACTTGACCGCCACCGTCACAGTTACGGGTGAAGATAAAAGTGCGGAGCCACTACGGGGCAACAACAGTGCCATTCCTCAACCCACCAACCCTGCCGCTCAAGGCTTAGGTGGAACCGGAGCAGTTCGTATTAATACCGTCCCGAATGGGGGTTTAACCCGCCTGACCTATAGCGAGTTGCAGAACGCAGGAGTTCCCGTAGGAACGGTCAACCCTGCCTCTTTTGCGATGTCCTATCTGGGCAACCCGATACGTATTCAGGTGACAGGCGAAGGGGATGGCTCTTTTGACCCCGGCGACCTGATTATTTTCTACGCTGAACCCTATGTCGGGCGGTACATGACCAGTAATGTCTACTGGCTTGCCTATGGGGGCGCGAACGGCGCACGAATGACCGTCCGTACCGTTCCTCAAAATAATGGGATTACCCCGACAACGATCTATACTGAAACCACCCGTGTTGAAAATAATCTCAATTACATCAGCACAATTGCGGCAGGCTTAAACAGTGATACTTGGTGGGATGCACCCCTTAGTCCCAATAACAGTGCGCCTCCCGGCTCGGCAATCAAATCGGTGGTCTATTCGCTTCCCTTGGATGACCCTGCGCTTACAGGGATGGTCAATGTTCGCGCCAATGTGCATGGGCTGACCAACCAATCCTACAACCCCGACCATGCCGTACGGCTCACTTTAAACGGGAATATCCTTGGTACGTTTACGTGGGAAGGGGCAGTGGAGCATGTCGCACAAGCCTCCGCCGCCGGAAGCATTTTATCTCCCACAACGAACCAACTAACCGTGACAGCGGCATTGGAGTATATCCCCGGTTGTCCGCCCGATTGTCCCTTCTCGTACACGGTATACCCCAACTGGATTGAAGCGGATTATTTGGCAACCAGCGAAGCCGAAGGGGACACGATTCTATTAGACCGTGTATCAACCGGAGCCGAGCGGATTCGTGTTACCGGGTTATCGTTAGGAAGCGGTGGTAATGCCCGTGTCTACGACCTGCGGGACAAAGCCAACCCGGTTATTCTTACGACCATCAGTGCCACCAATGCAGGCAGTAGCTTTACGCTTGATTTTTGGGACAGTCCGCTTGCCAATCCTGCGTATGGCGTTAGTACGGATACGGCATTACTTGCCCCGGTCAGCATTAAACTCGATACGCCTTCTACATGGGGAACGCCCGGTAATAGTGCAGAATACATTGCGATTACCCATGAATATTTCTACACGCCAACGGTAGGGTATACCAGCCTTGATGATTTGCTGACCCACCGTGAAGCCGAAGGAATTGATACCGTCAAAATAGACGTGCAGGACATCTACGACGAATTTAGTGGGGGACGTAAAGACCCGCAAGCGATTCGTGATTTCCTTACCTATGCCTACTTCAACTGGAATAGCGGTAGCGAACCGCCGGAATATGTCCTCTTGGTCGGAGATGGCTCGTTCGACTTCAAGAATCATGTCGGTTCGCCTAACCTTGATTTTGTTCCGCCCTATATGCTCAATGTAGACCCCTTCTTAGGGGAAGTGCCAACCGACAACCGTTTTGTCAGCGTGGATGGACAGGACGATTTCACGCCGGACATGACGATTGGTCGTCTTCCGGCGCAAGTAAAGCTGGATTTGGCGCAACAAAATCCGCCTGCCTATCTACCCGCCCATATAGATTTGGATTCGATGATTGATAAAATTATTGAATACGAAACCACCACCCCCGGCGGTGATTGGCAACGGGATACAACCTTTGTGGCGGATAACTTTGCCGACCCTGCCGGGAATTTCCATGTTCTTAGTGATTACATTATTGAGAATTGGTTGCCTCCTGCATATCAAGCCAACCGAATTTACCTGAACTCAACCGAATATCCTACTGCTGCCTCGGTGCGAACGGGTATCCGTCAGGCATTTAACGATGACCAGTTGATGATGCAATGGTTTGGTCACGCCTCCGCCTTCCGATGGGGGTCGCAGAGCGTCTATAATGTTCAAGATACAGAAGGATATGGTACTGCTACTGCGGTCAACCCCAATGACCAGTTTGCATTGACCGTCAGTTATTCCTGTGTCAGTAGCTATTTTGTTTCTACGTTCAATGTGAGCAATATTCACTACTGGCAAACCCTGGGTGAATCTTACATTCGTGCGACCGAACGGGCTTCGATTTCCGATATTGGACCGACCGGGAATCACGTTGGTAGTGCGATTCTCAAATTAAATGAGGGAATCATCCAGACGGCACTCCAGGACCGTGAAGCGAGGGTGGGATATATTCTGCAAGGGGGTAAAGAATACTACCTTGAAAATTCCACCTTCTTCTATGATCTGTTAGACAGTACCGTCCTCTTGGGCGACCCCGCAACCAAATTGCGCTTGCCACCGATTGCCCATGCCGCCTCGACCTTTACCGTTAATGACCCGACCCCCAATCCGAATCAAACGGTACAGTTCTCGCTCACCGTTGCCAATACGGGGACTGTGACGCTGACCGATACCGTTTTAACCGTAGATTACGACGAAGCCTTGCTCACCGTTACCGATGCGGCTGGGTGGAATGACAACGGATTGGTTTTGACCCAGACAGTGAGTACCGTGCCGCCCGGTGGCGTGGTACGAACATTCAGTGCACAGGTGAATGGAACGGTGGGTAATGGTATTGTGATTGACACGCCCGCGAAAGTGTCGGTAGCATGGGAGAATGTTTATTTGAATGCACCGATGACGGTGCAAGTTCTGCCCACCGCTACCCCTACGAACACGCCAACTACAGGACCCTCGCCAACGGCAACTTCGACACACACGCCGGGACCGTCCCCGACACCGACTTCAACGCCGACAACGGGACCATCACCCACACCAACAGCAACCAGTACAATAGGACCTTCGCCAACGGCGACCTCAACCCATACGCCGGGACCGTCCCCGACACCAACAACGACCCCAACGGAAGGTCCCCCGCCCACAGCGACTTCAACTGCGCCTGCGCCCACCATGACCGCAACTGCTACCACAACGGGTGAGGAGGGCAACCGGATGTATATGCCCCTGATTCGGCGGGACTAAATTCACCTCAATAAAAAAGCGGGGCACCTCATCCATGAGGTGCCCCGCTTTTTTGTTTGGGAACAGGATTACGAAGGTAACGCTTCTATTGCTTCTAGAAATGCCTTGTCATCGTCCACCGCAAAGGCGATTTTGTCCGTCACCCGTTTCATTCCAAACAGCCCGCGCACGGTAACAGGGTTCTTCAGTTCCAATAGCAGGCGGGGATTCCCGGCAATCGAAAGGTCTAACACCTCTTTTTTACTACGTTCTGTATGATGAAGGGGGCGCAGGGTGGTAATGGCTTCTAAAGGAATGGTGACGTGCCAACGCATCCCGGCACGAAGGTGCAACGTGTTTCCTTCAACGACGATCGGATGCAGGCGAATGGCTTGATAATCCCCGACCAACCAAAGGATGGTATAAAGGGTTAAAATTGTCAGTATCCATGCGCCAATCGGGCTGAATTGATGTATCACCAGATGCATCAATGGGATTTCAATACAGGATAGCCCGATCATTAAGGCGGCAATTGTGCCGTAACCGCTTTTAAGATGATAAGTAAAGGGTTTATACGTTGGGTGAGTGGGGGCGTAACGGGCAAACCACCCGCCGATGGCGTAATAGACCAACGACAGTTCGGTTAGCACAATGCCAATCGCGGGAACGTTGCCCACTACTTTTTGTAAGCTTTGTTCCAACGCATCCGTCGCATAGACAGAAGTGGGACGAATATCCCGGTAGGCACGGATTATTTTCCGAACCCTGCTCAAGACGTAGAGGAACATCGCAATCTCCAACAGGGGCAATACCAGTTCAATCCCCTTAAGATACCGTTTGCCTGATTCCGGGAGGATGACATTCGCAACCAGCACCGCCAGCAGAAAGAGCAGGACAAGCACGGTTGCAGGGGCGCGGCGGGTACGCACCAGGAAGAAATACCCGAGCAAAGGAATTCCTACTACCACATCCAGGGTGATAACAAGCGCAAAGAGGTCAGGGTGAGTAGCAAATGCCGTAGTGTGAGCAATCCAATACTCGGTGAGGGCAAGTGCGGCAACTAATACGGGGAACAACCAGAGCGCATGATGACGGGAGAGGGTGGGCATCTTTGCCTCCTAAACACTATCTAATTTGTTTGTGAATTTTATCACAATCAAATGAGTGCGTCAATAGGCAAATTTATAAGAGAGCGTAAAAGCGATTATAGTGTTACAAATCTATACCCTACTAACCTAACTGCCTCCACAATGCTTCAAAGACCTCTCCAAATTGTCGAACCAGTTTAGGGTCATTGGTCACGATTAAATTTTCCTCGTTGTATACCGCCGCGCCCCGCGTCCAATTGTAACTGCTGGTCAGGATCGTTTTGTTATCAAAGAGGGCAAACTTGTGGTGCATGTGATATTCCGTTACATCTAAACGAATCGGAACTCCCTCTGCCTCCAATGTTTCAATATCCGATCCTTCATCAAACATTTTCTCGTTGTCCGTAATAATCCGTATCTGTACCCCGCGCCGATGTGCCTCCCGAATTGCCGCCGTAATGCGATTATCGGTAATCGTAAAGACACAAATATCCATCGCGTTCCGCGCCGCTTGAATCTGCCCGATAATCGTATTGACACAATCATCACCCGGACTAAAAGCGGCAGTGGCGTAGATGGCGGTTTCGGTTGCAGACGGAAGCAACACCTTATTGACTTCTTCCAACCATCCTATCACCCGTACGGCATCACCCTTAAGAGTGGCTTCCCGCGCCAACTTAAATGCCATGCTCCGCAATTG
>CBKYSX010000092.1:0-9689 GCA_966690745.1 uncultured Ardenticatenales bacterium | reverse complement strand
GGTACTTCACGGGAGCGGGAGCGGCGCTTCTCGCCGGTGGCTGGTTCGTCTTTTCTGCTCTCCCCTCTCCCCCCTCACGAATGAACATCAATACATTCACCCATAAAGCCCATGAGGCCCTGCTCAGTTCGCGGGGGATTGCCCAGCAATCAGTGCAATTTGAAATTCACCCGCTCCATTTACTCTTAACGTTGGTGGAGCAAGAGGATGGGATTGTTCCCCAACTCCTCAGCCGCATGGCGGTAGAGCGCGACCAATTGCGCAAAGACATTCGCGCCGAAATTGGTAAACTCTCCAAAGTGATGGGGACGACGGGCGAACCGTCCGTCAGCCGCACCACGCGGGATATGCTGGTTGCCGCCCATGACGAAATCGAACGCTTTGGCGACCAGTTTGTCAGCACGGAACACATGCTCCTTGGCATTATCAAGGGCAACGAACCGCGCACCACCGAGATTTTCCGCCGCCACAACATCACCGCCGACCGGGTTCTGCAAGTCCTGCAAACGATTCGCGGCTCGCAACGAGTGACCACGCAAAGCCCCGAAACCACCTATGACGCGCTGGGGCAATATGGGCGCGACCTGACCGAAGCGGCGCGGAACGGCAAACTCGATCCTGTCATCGGGCGGGATGATGAAACGCGGCGCGTGATTCAGATTTTGAGCCGCAGAACCAAGAACAACCCGGTGCTGATCGGGGAGCCGGGGGTGGGGAAAACCGCCATCGTCGAAGGGCTGGCGCAACGGATTGTGCGCGGCGATGTGCCCGAATCCCTGAAAGACAAAAAATTAATCACCCTCGACCTCGGCTCGATGTTGGCGGGGGCGAAATATCGTGGCGAATTTGAAGAACGTTTGAAAGCGGTGCTAAACGAAGTGGCGGAAAGCGGCGGCAATGTGATTCTCTTTATTGATGAATTGCACACGATTGTTGGCGCGGGTGCGGCGGAAGGCGCGTTAGACGCGGGCAACATGCTAAAACCGATGTTGGCGCGGGGTGAACTCCGCACCATCGGCGCGACCACGATGGACGAATACCGCGAACGGCTGGAAAAGGATGCCGCGCTGGAACGCCGTTTCCAACCCGTGGTCGTGGATGAGCCTTCGATTGAGGACACCATCTCGATTTTGCGCGGGTTGAAAGGTAAATACGAAGTTCATCACAAAGTCCGCATCACCGACAGCGCGGTGATTGCCGCCGCCACCCTCAGCGAACGGTATATCGCCGACCGCTTCCTGCCCGACAAAGCGATTGACCTGCTGGATGAATCCGCCAGCAGACTCCGCATGGAAATCACCAGCGACCCGCAAGAACTGGACGAGTTGAAGCGGCAGGTTCTGCAATTGCAGATTGAACGGGAAGCGTTAAAGCAGGAAAAAGACAAAGCCTCGCTGGACCGTTTGACGAAATTGGAAGAGCAGTTGAAAAAGACTCAAGAGGAAGAAGAGGCACTTAAGAGCCGTATTGAGGACGAACGCAAGCTGATTCAACGCTTTGCCGGGGCGAAAGAGGAAATCGAACGAACCCAACAGGCGATTGAAGAGGCGCAACGCAACAACGATTTTGAGAAAGCCAGCCGCCTGCAATACGGAACCCTGCTGGAATTGCACCGCGAATTGGAGCAGTTGGAAAGCGACATTGCCGCCCGCACCGCCGAAGGGCGCATGATTCTGCGCGAAGAAGTGACCGCCGATGATGTGGCGGCAGTGGTCAGCAAATGGACGGGCGTTCCCGTCACCAAGTTGGTGGAAGGGGATATAGACAAACTGATAAAGTTGGAAGATCGCCTGCACCAACGGGTGATTGGTCAGGATGAAGCGGTGACGGTGGTGGCAAATGCCGTGCGCCGCGCCCGCGCCGGACTGGGCGACCCCAACCGTCCGGTTGGCTCCTTTATGTTCCTCGGTCCTACCGGGGTGGGGAAAACCGAATTGGGACGCGCCCTTGCCGAAGTGCTGTTCGATGATCAGGATGCCATCATTCGGATTGATATGTCCGAATATCAGGAGCGGCATACGGTGGCGCGGCTGATTGGTGCGCCTCCGGGCTATGTTGGTTACGAAGAGGGCGGACAACTGACCGAAGCGGTGCGGCGCAAACCGTACAGCGTGGTGCTGTTCGACGAAATCGAAAAGGCGCACATCGAAATCTTTAACGTCCTTCTACAAGTGCTGGATGACGGGCGGCTGACCGACGGGCAGGGGCGGGTCATCAATTTTAAGAATACGATTCTGATTATGACCTCTAACATCGGCTCCCACCAGATTCAGGAACTGGGCGTGGAAGAGGCGCAAGATGAGGTCATGGACCTGCTTCGCCAACATTTCCGCCCCGAATTTCTCAACCGTGTGGATGATATTGTCATCTTCCATGCCCTCTCCAAAGAGGATTTGGCGAAGATTCTGACCATCCAGCTACGGAGCGTCGAAAAGCTGGTGACGGCGAAGGGATTGAAAATGGAAGTCAGCCAACCCGCCCGCGATGCCCTTGTCGAAGAAGGGTACGACCCCGATTATGGCGCACGTCCCCTGAAACGTGTCATCCAAAATCGCCTGCAAAACGCCCTTGCCCTCGCCCTGCTCGCGGGCGATTTTTCAGAAGGGGACACAATTAAGGTAGACTATGACGCAGAGACGGATGAGTTCACCTTCGCTCGTGGATAAACAAGACCATGCAACTAGAACGTATCACTGTCAATCCGGAGATTTTTGGCGGTAAACCCTGTATTTGCGGGATGCGGTTCCCTGTGTCCCGTTTATTAGGGTTGCTTGCCTCCGGGGAAACGCCTGAGCAGATTTTGCGTTCGTACCCGTATTTGGAAGCCGAGGATATCGCGGAGTCATTGCGTTATGCCGAATTGTTCGCCCAGTAGGGGCGGGTCACACCTTACAATCGTATATGGAATGGAACTCGTGACCCGCCCATCCGGTTACGGGGTTCCATTCCGAACGACTACATTTCATACCGGGAGGGCAACCATGAATCATGCCAAGCGCGGCAATGTAGGGGTGGGTCGTCTATTACCAGATGTTTTGGAATGGAGAAGGCAGACCCACCCGCCGTTGGGCGTGGGGTTGCACATGGGGAACGATTGCCGGGTGGGGCAAGGGCGGGTGTGACGATTGTAAGGGTAGACCCGCCATTTCGACCACCCACCCCTACAATCAATTTTAGGTTTTAGGGGGATAGATGGAAATCATGCCCAATCAAGGTATTGGCACGGTTGAGTTTGGGATGACCCCCCGTGAAGTCCAGTCAATTATAGGGGAGGAACTTGTTTACGAAGCATGGATGGGCGGACCGCTTAATGGTTCATTGTATTATCCGGGAATTGTATTTTGTTTCGATCAATGGGATGGGTATGGTTCTTTAGAGATTGGTTCGCTCATCGAAATATGGATTCATGATTCTTTTAATGCGCTCTATAAGGGAATTTCCCTCTTTCAAATGAAACAAGAAGCGATAGAAGAGGTATTACAATTAGACGATGTACCTTATACGACGAGAGAATGGGGAGAGGACGTTGATATCTATATTCAAGAATACAATGTGACTTTTTGCTTTGAGAAAACGAATTTGGTTAGGATATATCTTGATATACCTCGATAGATTGATGAAGAAAAAGGGGTTGCATGGCAACACGGTTGGATTAACGCGTACACACTTGGTCATCCTATAGAGGTTGGGGACTGTTTCGTCCCTATTCTCGTATCATGTACATGTGCTTTTAGCGAGGACGAATGATGGTTCTCCTCGCTTTTTCGTTTATATCGTTCCCCGGGCTAAAGCCACGGGGCTAAGAGGCAAACGGCAACGACGCTTGTTTTTTAGCCCCGTCCCTTTAGGGTGGGGATGAGGGATGATGTCCCTACCCCCTTACCAGATGGAAGGGGATAACAACAGACAAAAAGGAGTAACACATATGAGTTTATCCGTAACATCCTACGGAGCCGCCGGGGTTGTCACCGGCTCGTGCCACCTCGTCGAAATGGACGGGGTGCGAATTTTGATTGACCTCGGCTTGTTTCAGGGGTCGCCGGAAGTGACGGCGTGGAACCGCGAACCGTTGGGCTTTGATGTCAATTCGTTGGACGCGGTTCTGATTACGCACGGTCACTTAGACCATATCGGTCGCTTGCCGTTGCTGGTGCAACAGGGGTACAAGGGACCGATTTACACCACCTCTTCCAGCCGCGATGTCGTGCGGCTGATTCTGATGGATGGGGCGCGGGTACAGGCAGAAGATTACCGCCGCCAGCAAGAACGCGCCAAGAACCCTGATGAAGTGCCATTCCCCCTCTACACCGAACAAGATGCCTTTGACACGCTGGATTTGATTGAAGCGATTCGGATGAACGAACCGTTTGAAATCAAGCATGTCGTCGTGCGCTTCGGTCACGCGGGGCACATCCTCGGCTCCTCCTTTATCGAAATCACCGGTTCCAGCAAACGCTTCCTCACCACAGGCGACCTCGGACACTGGGGTCCCCATGTGGTACCCGACCCCGATTTGCCCTTCGGCGCGGTAGACGTGCTGATGATGGAATCCACCTATGGCAACAAAACCCACCCCTACATGAGCGAGGCGGTGAAGCAACTGGTGGATTTAATGAATGAAACCATCAAGAACAAGGGCAACCTGTTAATTCCCTCCTTCGCACTGGAGCGGACGCAGGACGTGCTCCACCAGCTTCGCATGGCGCACGACAAACGCCGCCTGCCGCCCGATGTCAAGATTTATCTGGATTCGCCGCTGGGCATCAAATTTACCCAATTGTATGCCCGCCACCCGGAGCAGATGAGCGACAGCGTGAAACGGTACATCAAGCGGGGGGAAAGCCCCTTCCGGTGGGATAATGTGCAATTCACGATTGCCGCCCGCGAAAGCCGCGCCATTCAGGAAATCCCGCACGGGGTTGTCGTGCTGGCGGGGAGCGGCATGGCGAACGGGGGGCGGATTCTGAACCACCTCAAAAAGAACATTGAGCGGGAAGAAAGCGCGGTGGCGTTCGTGGGCTTCCAGGCGGAAGGCACCATCGGGCGGCAACTGATGGAAGGCGCGAAAGAAATCATGATTGACGGGGAGCGGTTCGAGGTGAAATGTAAAATCACTGATATTGACGGCTTCTCCGTCCACGCCGACCAACCGGGACTGGTGCATTGGGCGAACCACGCCGGGTCGCCGCACGTTCTGTTGGTTCACGGGGAAGAAGAGGGTCCCGTCGAATTGAAGAAAGTGCTGGAAGAAAAATTGAATCTGGACGTGACGATTTCGGAAAAGGGAAAGACGTACGACTTCTAACAGATACGGAATAACACAAAGGACACAAAGACACGAAGGGCACAAAGAACGGCAAATTTTTCTGTCGTCTTTGTGAACTTTGTTCCTTTGTGTCCTTTGTGTTGGTCGTTCGTAACAGGACAACAGCATGGAACCAATCTTTTTTGAGTCGCCTGCCGCGTTTCGGGAATGGCTGGAGGCGAACCACGAATCCGCCGCCGAGGTGTGGGTGGGGTTATACAAAGTGAAAAAAGGGGAAACCATTCCCCTTTCGTGGTCGGAGGCGGTGGATCAGGCGTTGTGTTTCGGCTGGATTGACGGCATCGCCAAACGTATTGACGATGAACGGCGAAAGCAACGCTTTACGCCCCGCCGAAAAGGAAGTATCTGGAGTGCGGTCAATATCAAGAAGGTTGAGTTCTTGACCGCGCAGGGGTTGATGCACCCAAAGGGCTTGCAAGCCTATGCGGAGCGCAAAGAAGAAAAATCGAAAGTTTATTCCCACGAGCAAGGGGAAGTGACATTAGACCCCGAACAGACCGCGACGTTCCGCGCCAATGGAAAAGCGTGGGATTTTTTCCATACGCAAGCCCCCTCCTATCGCAAAGCCGCCCTGTGGTGGGTGGTAAGTGCGAAACGGGAGGAGACACGCCAAAAACGGCTTGCCACCTTGATTGAGGATTCAGCCAACGGGCGGCGATTGAAACATTTAACGCGGGGCGGGACATGAACGTGCCGCCCGCCCCTTTGGGACGCAACAACAAACCTGTTTCTCTGCTTCCATCAAGCCTTTAACAACTTCCAATTGCCGTCGGAAATAACTTCAACGCTCCCGTCCACCACTTTGATGGCGGTTTCATCGTCCATGGCGTACCCCGGCACCGATAATTTTGCCGCCCATTTCTCCGCGTTCGCCATCGTATTGTCCGGGAGCATTTCGTGCCCCAGATGCGGAAACATTGCAAAATCAACCAACCCCAGAGTTTCATCGCCACCGGTGGGGGGTGTCCAGTTGACGAACTCTTCCCCGATGTTGGGAGCCATAATCATGCTTCCGGCACTTAGCCCCACATAAACCCCGTTCCACGAGGGCAGGAGGTCCGCCAGCCCGGACTGTCGCATCCAGTAGTGGAGATACATTGGGTCGCCGCCATTCACCAGCAGAACATCGGTCTCCTGAACCCAGGGAAGCCAGTGGTCTTCACCGAGGCTGGGCAGGGTGGTGAGTTCCAGTACACCCACCGATTTCCAGCCCAGCTCACACATGGGGGTGGTGGATTGCCCGGTGAAGTACTCATATGCCATGAGAGGACCGTTGCGGAGGACGTAGCTGGCGGTAGAAATGCCGAGTGCCGTACACTCCGCAATCGGTTTGCCCAGCAGGTCTAGCAGGGCGTTGTGGATGGCGGGGTTTTTGACCCCCGCGGATGTGAGCAGTAATTTCATGATTCCTCTGTTTAGAGTGGATAGGGGGTAGTGAAGTGTCGACAGCGAAAAATTGAACATCTCCCTCTAATGGAATTTGTAGAGGAAGCGGTTGCCGTTCCCTGTTCACTAAGCACGCTTCACTGATGAGCGCACACAGCGTCTGTAGTATGGCAGGGGTATGCGACAGGATTCACCGCCTGCGTCGCTCTGGTATAGAGGTAGAAGTGGGAGGCACTCAACAGGATGAAGGTGACAACGGCGAAGGAATCACGATGAAGTCATAACCGTTTTCAGCACATCCGGTACATCGGTGATAATCGCATTCACGCCTAAAGCCAACAGCCGCCGCATTTCGGCTTCGTCGTTCACCGTCCATGTATTGACAGGCAGGGTGGGAAGGGGGGCGCGGACCTGTGAATAATGGGGGTGCAGGGCATCCAGGCGCAGGAACTGCCGCGCCTGCCCCCATGCCAAGCCGAAGGGCATATCGGGGGCATAGAGCAACCCCAACGGGAATGGTTCATGTCGCAATCGCCACAAAATGACCGGGTTGAAGGAGCTGACAATTACCCGATGGGCGATATTGCGATGGCGAATAAAGTTGGTGATTACCTCTTCCAGCCCATCATCCTGAATCGAATCCCGCTTGAGTTCAATATTGACATAGGCATTATCGGGCAGGGCATCAAAAACTTCGTGTAATTCAGGGATTTCGGTACCACGCCATGCCTCGCCAAACCAGTCCCCGGCATCGAATTCTTTGAGTGCCGCAAGGGGCAGGGCGGCGGCAACCCCCGTCCCATTGGTGGTCTTGTTCAGGGTTAAATCGTGCAGAACGAATAGTTCATCGTCCGCGCTTAATTGCACATCCAATTCAATCCCGTCCGCGCCGAGTTCCATGGCTTTGGTAAAGGCAGGGACGGTGTTTTCCGGGGCGGCTTTGCGTGCGCCGCGATGGGCAATGTTGAGGGTCATGGCTATTATCCTCTTGTTGATGACAAAGATGTGCAGATTTAAGCATAAAGGACATTACAGAGAAAGGAGAAATGGGAAACGAGAACTTCCTTTATCAACGTTTCCCGTTTCTCATTTCCCCTTTCTCCTTTCTCGCATGAAACGCCACCCCACCCTACAACCCCTCTCCCGCGACCATCATCATTTTTTGATGTGGTGTCGCAATGTCAGATGGTATACGGAAACCTCGCCCCGCGCCCCCGACCTTGAAACGCTCCTAGCTGAAATTCGCGGACAAGCCCCCTATATTGAAAGACATTTTGAAACGGAAGAACGCAGATTGTTCCCCTTTTGTGAGGCGCAATTAGGGGAGTTGGTGTTGCCCCACCTCGCACGGTTACGGACGGAGCATGAGGCATGGCGTAATGGGGTGGCTCCTGCGCTGTCAGAGGCAGAAACGAACATTACCCCACTTGCCGACATTGCCCACTTATTGCACGACCATATTCGCTATGAGGAGCGCGTCTTTTTCCCGTTGTTGCAGGCGCGGTTCACGGATGGGGAGTGGCGGCTCGTAGGCAAACAGCTGTAGGCGAACCGTTTGTAGGGCGGTGCGGTAGCTTGAATGCCGCTTTTTCTCAAAATAAGGAGCCACCATGAATTGGTTTCAGGACTACACCCGCATTGCCTTTCAACTTCATGCCGCTTTAGCGGAAATGGGCGAGATGTATCTGGTAGATACCTATTACGGACCGTCGGAATGGCGCACGGATACACCTCCGGCGGACCTGCGGGTGACCATGGGTGAAATTGACGCATTGCGGGATGCCTTGTCCACGGTTACTTCATCAGAACAGCGGCGCGATTATCTGAGGGTGCAACTTCGTGCGCTGGAAACAGTCTGTCGCTATTTGTCGGGCGAGCCAATGACGTTGTTGGACACCACGCGCCACTTTTTAGACATTGTGCCGGTGCCGGTTCCCGAAATGGTGCTGGAGGAGAATCGGCGGATGTTGGAGGAGGCGTTGGGGGGAACCGGAACCCTTGCCGAACGGTACGCCCGTTTTGACCGCCAGCTTGTAATTCAGCCCAAAGATGATGAGCATTTACAAACACTTTATCGGCGGGCACTGGCAGAGGCGCAACAACGCACCCGTGCAATTTTGCCCCTGCCCGATGAGGAAGGGGTTGAGTTAAGCGTAATTCGGGGGGTACCCTACGGCGCGGCAAATTGGTATCTGGGCAATGAACGCTCCCGCATGGAATTGAATGGGGAGCGACCCGTGACGTTGTTGCGTTTGCTGTTGCTGGCATGTCACGAAGGGTATCCGGGGCACCATACCGAATCGTTGTTGAAGGAGCGATTTTTGTATCGGGAGCAGGGGTTGACCGAACAATGCCTCTTTTTCAACGGTCCGTCGGTGGTGATTGCCGAAGGGATTGCGACACTGGCGGGGGGCATGATTTTCCCGCCGGAAGAAGCGGCGGCATGGTTGCAGGCGGAATATAAAGCATTGGGGCAACCTTTGGACGGGATAGACTTGCCTCTGCTGATGCAGGCATTTTGGGCGGTAGACCCCGACGCATTGGGCACCAACGGGTTATTGATGTTTGAGGAGGGGGCAACCTTTGAGGATGTGCTGGCGAAAGCGTTGCGATATAGTCTTAATTCCGAAGCGGAAGTCAGGCGGATGGTGGGGCAATTGCAGGAGGCAACCCTGCTCCAAAAGGTCTATCAATTCAGTTACTATCACGGACGGCATTTGATGGAACCATTGTTGCAAGGAGAAGATCGGTTAGAAACGTGGCAGAGGTTTTTGACAGAGCCATTGACACCGGGAAGGTTGCGGGAATGGAAGAGGTCTAAAGGGTAAGTACGGATGGCGAAAGATGAAGTTGGGTACAGATTTTCTCCCCTTGCGTCCTTAAAAGGGTTAAAAAAACGGGGATAGAATTGTGGTCCTAAAGTGGTCAGAATGTGGGATACATCCTTATAGAGCGCACACCCGCCCGCCGTTGCCGC
>CBKYSX010000091.1:0-9755 GCA_966690745.1 uncultured Ardenticatenales bacterium | reverse complement strand
CTTTTGATGTTGAGTTTTGAGTTCTATTAATGTTTCTATAAATGGAAGGAGTAAAAATATACGGTCAAATTCTGTTATAAAAATATATTCTCGTAATGTATCTGTAATTTCAAAGTGACTTGAAGGTGTGCCCGCATGTGCTATGATTAAGAGCCAAACTTTATTGCAACGGCTTTTGTATTCATTAATTCGTTTTTCCTTATCCTTAATTCTTTGTGCTACTTGTTGAATTTCAAGAGTAGGAACCATATAACCGTACATAGGTCCCCAAAAAACTAGACTGGAATATGGTTCAACTCTAATTATATACGCCCTAACCCCTGCTGGAAAAGGGATGCCAAGTTTTCTTGCTATCCACCTCTTAATAGTGACGCTAGTTTTCTCATAAGATTCGGGGAATCGACTTACTACGTTTATTACAGATAGTACTAATTGTTTTGCTTCCTGTTCCACATCGGACTTTTGATATGTAAAAGGCTCTTTAAAATCTACACGTATAGAAATAGGGTCAGAAAATTGCGACCTGAACATTTCATATGCGCGATCAACTATATTCCATTGAAGTTTTTCTTGCGCTACTAATTGACCCCCAGATTTTACAACCGGATTTTCTCGATACAAACGTGTGTGTTCGATACCAACTGATACATTTTTATGTTGAACAACAAGATCAGGTTTATCTCCAAAATCCAACACACAATCAGAATCTAACCAACCAGGATTATTCTTGCTAAATAGATTAATGAATAGTTCGAGATGAAAAATTTCCTCTTTCATAATTTTTAGGGGGAAGTAAATATTCTTATCCTTAGAAGGACACTTGAAATATCGGTGGTTTCTATTTTATTTTACTTGTGTTTTAAGAAATTTGGAAAGTTTTAACCTGCGTGAAAAAGTTAGAACATAATACCAATTGGAACAAAGCGGGGTGAATTAGTGTGATTGCCGTTCAGCTCACTGGTAGCCATCTGTGGAGGCGCGTGTCGTTCGCGCCGGAACTCATGGTGGACATCATGTATTCGTATTTTCCCTTTTCAATTGGCAAAAAAAAGGAGCCGCGTTTCAGAAACGCGGCTCCTTTCCGGTTTATCTTTTTACTTCGTCTTATCATCTTTCAGGTCATCTTCATCCAACCCCAGATCATTGGCGAGGTCGGCAAAGAGGTTTCCGCTTCCCGAACCGCTACGCGGGGGGGCGGGGCGTTCCGGCGCGGCGCGGGGTGCGCTATAGGCTCCGCCAATCGGCGCACCGGCGGTGCGGGTTAGTAAGGGCGGGTAGATTTGAGTGCCGCCGCGTGTCAACACGGTAGCCCCCAATGCCCAGAAGCCCATGACCGCGACCAACAGCGTTCCGAAGAAATCACCGATAAAGGGAATCCAGCCGATCAGACTTCCGACCAGAATCAAGGTTCCGGTGCCGATAGCGGCGGCGGCGGGAGCGCGGGGCGAACGGATGTCAGCCCCCTTCAGCAAACGGTTGCCGAAGAAGAAACCGATACCAATCAGCCCGATTAGCCATGCCGCCGACGTTACCAACGGAATGAGGATGGCAAAGGGAATCCCGATAAGCAGGAAGGAAGCCAGAATGGCAATCCCCATCAAGAACCCGACTGCAAGCGTAGCAAGGAACCCAACCCCCATGCTGGCGGCGGGCGCGGCTTCGGCGGCGGTTCCGATACGGCGCACATGGTCGGGCATGAACATGGTTAGCACCAAGCCCAATGCGCCAAAGGCAACCGCTTGCATCATGGTACCAAAGATACCAAAGACCCCACTGACCGCACGGTCAAAGAAGCCGGGTTCGTTGTCTCGGAAGCGCGGTGTCACCGGCTCTATCGGCTCAAGGGGGGAGAGGGGTTCAAGTGGCTCAAGCGGTTCGAGCGGCTCAAGGGGTTCAAGCGGCGTAACCGGCTCTTCGGGCGGGGTGATGTTGTCCACACCATCGCCCAAATCGGCACGCATGACATCGCCACCGAGTGTCACGATTTCACCACCGATGTCACTATGTTCGCCGGTTTGCACCGAGCCGCCCATCACGGCAACATCGTTGCCAATGCGACCATCCAACAATACCGAGCCGCCCATCACAACCACATCTCCGGCAACTTCTGCACCTTCCTGAACTTCAACATCGCCGCCCAGGACGACCAAATCGCCATCCACCCGTTCGCCGGAATGGATTACGCGGGAGCCGCCAAACACGACAGAATCACCATCATCGCTGGCGGAACAACCAACCAGCCCCATTGCCATGACTACCAGGAGGAGCATGGCAACCATTTTTCCTATTTTTCCGAACATGATTACAACCTCACAACAAAGTGCTGAGTATTGGGGTCACAAATTCGCCCCAAAACAAAGGGTATGTGTTTCTTGGGGTGCTTTACGCAGTCTGTGGAAAAAAGGTTGCAGAGTTTCATTAGAAATGCAAACCAATAGACAGATGTTGTAATCTTTGTAAGAATCCCGTAAGTGTTCTCGCTTACCCTTACGGTAAGATTGGATAGATACACTAACAGGAAATAGTCCTATTTCCCCACTTCCTTCGTGATGGAGCTCATCGTGAACCGTAACACACCGCTGATGGGCGCACTGATTGGTGCGCTGACCGCAATTCCCGTAATGGCTGTGCTCTATTTAGGAGAGCAATTTGCCATGTTGCCCTTCCCTCCGTTCGATATTTTTGATTGGCTGGCGCGGGTACTCCCCGGCAATATTATTACGATTGCGATTGATGCGATTGTTCGCATCATTCAAGGCTTTAACCTTGGCGACACCAGCTCCAATGCCAAACTGCTGGAACAATTGATGGCGGGCGGGTTGTTTATCGGTATCGGGGCGGCAATGGGGCTGGCGGTGGCATTGCTTCGCAAACGCATTGGCTTGGCATCACCCCAAACCGGCTTTGTGGTCGGGGTTGTTGCCTTTCTGCCCCTCTTTTTTATCTCCGCTTCCATCGGATTCGGAGCAGACCTGATATTATCTCTGGCGTGGCTGTTGCTGGTCTTTGCGCTGTGGGGGTGGGTGTTGGGTTGGAGCATCGGCGGTACTGCCCCGGATACGGAAACCGCAATAGATGGCTCGCGCCGTACCTTGTTGGGGCGGTTGGTGGGCGGCTCGGTTGCCCTTTCGATACTGGGCTTTTTCGGGGGGCGAATGTTGTCCGCATCGGCAGAGAGCAGTGGGGCGGGGCAATCATTGCCCACCACCCAACCCGTTATGCCTGGTAGTGCCGGAACCTTGCCTGCCTCCGGCGATGCGGTAGCTCCGGCGATTGAGATTCCCTCCGCAGAAGAACTTGCCGCCCGCTTTGAAGCGGTACGCGGAACGCGGGACGAATTAACCACCAATGAAACCTTCTATCGCATTGACATCAACACCCGTCCGATTGTGATTCAAGAAAGCGAATGGCAATTAGCCGTCACCGGGTTGTTCGATAGTCCCCGCAATTTTACCCTGCAAGAATTAATGGTATATCCGGCTGTCACTCAACCCGTCACCATGTCCTGTATTTCCAACCGGGTCGGGGGTGATTTGATTGGAACCAGCAATTGGACCGGGTTGCCATTCGGCGAGTTTCTAAAAGGGTTAGGGATTCAACCGCAAGCAACGGCATTGTTGGTGGAAGGGGCAGATGGCTTTTACGAGACCATCAGCCGTGAGGATTTTGAAGACCCCCGTACCTTGTTGGTCTATGGCATGAATGGTGAAACATTGCCGGTGGAACATGGCTTCCCGCTCCGCGTTTACATTCCCAACCGCTACGGGATGAAACAGCCGAAATGGATTACCCGCATTGAAGCGATTACCGACCCCGAACCGGGCTATTGGGTGGTGCGGGGGTGGAGTCAAGAAGCCCGTCCGCAGATTGTATCGGTGATTGATTCGGTACAACCGGGCGAGGCAACCAATGGTACGGTTCCGATTTCAGCGGGGGGGATTGCCTGGGCGGGGGATCGGGGCATCGTTAAGGTGGAAGTCCGGGTAGATGATGGCGACTGGCAGGAAGCCCAACTGCGCAACCCGACGCTCAGCCCCCTAACATGGGTACAATGGCGATTTGAAGGGGAAACGACAGCGGGCGACCATACCCTGTGGGTACGGGCAACGGATGGAACCAACACCCCCCAAATTGAACGGGAACAGGGAGTCCGCCCCGATGGTGCAACGGGCTACCATTCGCGGCGGGTGAATGTGTAGATTATTTCATTGTGCAAACAGCCTCATTCTAAGAGAATGGGGCTGTTTGTTTTAGTGCTTCTTTTTTTGATGAATGGTTTGTCTACCCGTTCTTGAACGGCTACACTTCGTTCATTCACTTTTCTTCATGGATACATCACAATGCTTGATTGGGAAATCACCGAAGAACGCGAATTACCCTCGTCGGAAGAACGGCAACCCACGGACGCACCGCGCCGGTCGCGCCTTGCCTTTGTCTTGATCATTGGCGGTATTTTAACAGTCGCCCTGATCATCACCGGGGTGATGACATGGCGGCTCCAACGGGCGGAAGAAACTCTGGAAGCCGACCTGTTGGCGCAAATCCGCGCCGAAGAGAATGCCCGCCGTTTCGGGGAACGGGAAGCATTATCCCGGTGGATTACCGATGCCGTCCCCCGCGACTGGCGCAACCGCTTTTCCGCCCAATTCCAACCCCCACGCGGTGAAGTGCGCCCCATTGAGATTACGATTGACCATTTAGAATTGAACGGCAACCGGGCGATGGTCACGGTACGGATGGGAGCGCAACTGCAACGCCGCGCCTATCAACTCTATGATGTCGGCTGGCGGCGGGTTCCGCTGGTAGTGGATAGTGACACCTTTGGCACGAACCATTTTACCCGCACGTTGGAAAACAGGGTCGAAATTTATTTTTATAAGCGGGATGAACCTTTTGCCCACCAATTGGCGGGCGACCTTGTGGTATTAGACCAGACCGTGCGGGCGTGGTATGGCGATTCCGCCAATTGGAATATGCGCCCGCCCCTGATTCCTCCCATTATTAATATCCAGCCCCAGGAATTAACAACGGCTCTCACCGATTCAGAATGGGATGATGGAACAGGCTTATACATCAATTCGCCGCAGGTGGTTCTGCTGTCGCCCACATGGGATGTAAGCGGGGAATCGGCGGTGCGCTTTGCGTTGGCAAACCTGATTTGGAATCAAGTGCCGGTGCAAAGCGTAAATATCCGCGCCTTGCCCGCTGTACATCGTTTTGCGAATGCCACGCGCATGGTGATGGCACTCCGCTGGGCGTTAAGCGCGTCGGAATATGCCGCGTTGCAAGCCGACTGGCGGGCGCAACTGGCGGAAACAGAATGGCAAAGCCCCTTCTTTGCTCTGACCAATGATGTAGAACTGAATCCATTTGCCCCTACTGATGAGGCATTGCGGCTGTTGCTGATGGCGGATGGGGTAGTGGAAGCCACCGGTATTAATACCCCGGAAATGGCGCAAATTCTGCCTGCGCTGGAAGCATCTCAGCATTGGGATCAATTTTTTGAAACCATAACGGGGCAAAAGACCCTGGCATTTGAAGCGATGGTCATCGGCGCAGAGCCACCCGCCCCGTTGCCGATGCCCTTTGTCGCCTCCCGTTCCAATGCCGCTGACGACAACACAACCCTGCGCGGCTTTGCGGTGCAAGCCGAAGGACATCCCTACCCGATTACCATCGAAGGAGAGGGCGGCGCGAATGTGATTCTGCCGAATGGGGAGTCCTTTAACCCCTTATGTGTTTCGATGCTGGGGGAGTTAGAGATTACCGGAACCTGGCGCGAGGAAGGCTTACGCCTGCAACCCACCGAGATTCGGGTGCGCCGTCTGGCATTGCCCACCACCTTTACCGAAGCCTTGCCCCCGCAAAACACGGTTGCTTATGTTTCCGGCTACGTGGATGAAGCCTCCAATAGCTTTGGCAGGACCATTGCCCGGATTTCCGCACTGGGCGATGACGGGCAACTCACCCCGATTTTAGTTCCTGCCGACCCGACCGTGCTGGAACTGGGCAATTATGGATGGGGCATGACCGATTCGACAACGGGCGTGTTGCTGACCAGTACTGCCTCGCGGCAGGGGTGTACTGCCCGTTGGTATTTGCGGTATGTGCCGGGGCGGGGGATTACGGGCGCGTGGCTGACGGAGCATAACAACCCCGATACCTTTTTGCAGGTTCGCTGGGATGATGTCACCGGGCGGGGGATTTTGGTGGAATTGAAGAGTGATACCGCCAGCGCGACTTCCGGGGGTAGCCCCGGACAAACCCCGTTCTGGTGGTTAGAAGAAGGGGAACCGCAGGTAATCGGTGTGCCGGATGGCTATTTGCCGGAGGGGTCGGGATTTTTTCTGGCACCCGGTGCCACCACAGGCGCGATGTATCGTTTGGTAGAGGGGGACACCCAACGCTCCGCAATGGTGGTGGTAGACCTTGCCACTCAACGGCAAGAAGCGGTCTATACCGCGCCCGACCCCGCCTATTACGCCACCGATTTTGCCTTTAGCGGCGATGGCACCGCGCTTTATTTAATCTGGTCTATGGCGGTGGCAGATGGGACGGGGATGGAAGGGTCGCTGTTGCAACGAGTTGATTTAGCGACGGGGGCGGTTGAGGAATGGTGGTCGCCCGAACAGGGACTGATTTTTTTCGTCGCGCCCGATCTGCGTTCGCCCCACCTCTATGCCATGACCATGACCTCGAACGACCCTGGTGGGGTGCGGCTGATGAATCTGGACGGGAACGGTGCAACGCTGGTGGGGGGCGGCGGCGATGCCTTCGGTATTTCGCTCCTGCGCCGTTGTGCCGATGGCGGGTTGCTTTATCTGCGGTTGGACACCCCGACGGAGCAAGAAACCCGCTACGAACTTGACCCCCGTTATGTGCATATCATTCCGCCGGATGCGGATGAAAATGATGCGGGGCGGGTCTTCCCCCTATCGGCAACCCATTTGCCGTTGTTGTGTCCGTGATAATGGGATACCTGTAACTCACGCAAAGAACGCAAAGCCGCAAAGGATTAGGGGGTGGTAGGGGCGGGTCAGGCAAACCAATACCTTCTAAAATGAACCCGTTGACCCGCCCGCCGTAAGGATGTTAGGCGCAACCCGCAGGTAGGGGCGACAGCATCCGCCCGCCGTTGCCGGGAGTCCACAGCGTCCTCGCTGTGGAGCAAATAGAAAATTGAGGGGAGTGTGGCATCACGGATGCTTCGCCTTGCCGTACGGATGGAACGCAGGACGCAGGGACGCAGAAACCGACAATATTATTCGTAGGGGCGGGTCACATCTTATGGGGCAATCGGCATGGAACCTGTGACCCGCCCTGCATCGTCGAACCGCATGATTGCCCTACGGCGGGCGTATCAGCGGACGGATGCACAGATGTTACAGATGCACAGATACAGCTACCCCTATTGGCGTTGCAACCGTCAGACGTTTTGGAGGGGGAACGATTGAGGGCGGGTCACGGGTGCGGGGGGATGGCGTTGTAAGATATGGCCCGCCCCTACGAACGAATAGGGGATTTTCGTTTGAGGCGGTAGCGTTTGGGGCGCAAACGGCAAGCGTTCGCGATCCCTGCGATGTAGTGGGTAGGGATAGGCATGGGGATGACAAGACCTTTTACCCTATTGCCCGAATTTTTGAGGTTTCTATACTGAACTTTACGCTAACACGGAGATTGTCAATTATTTTTAGGAAGATTACAGAAGGTAGGGGATATATGCCTTCTATCAAAAATTGAATTAACGGATTTCTATTAACCATTCTGGAACCGCATTCCCCGCCGCACTCCCTATTTTACACTTACCCCTACCTTCTCTTTTCAATGAGGTCGTTTCATGCTCATACAATCCCTTCCCCATGCACCCCCGGATGAAAGCCTGCTCTATTATGAGTTGGGGTCCCGCGCCCAGGCGCAGATTGCGCTGGTACGCCGCTATCTGGATACAGTGAGCCGGGAACTGGAACAGTCGGCGTTTAAGCGGCGCATCTTTGTGCAATTGTTTGCCGAGCCGGGGTTATACCGCAACCGTTCGACGCAGGAATGGTTTGTCGGAGCCGCCGTTCACGCCTTCAGCCTGACCGGATTCAATCGCTATATCTATACCAGCCTCAATCATCAGGTGCTCGCATCGTTAGAGAAACGGTATCAGACCTACTTTGCCCGCCCCGATACCCATGCATCGTTTATGGGGGGCAATTGTAACGATTTGGCGCGGGGCATTGTGAGCGAAACCGAGTATTACATTTTGACCCGGCGCGGCACCCGCCCCCTGAATGGACAGGGCATGTACGGCGCGGCACATACGGCGTTGCCGGTTCCCGCCGCGCTCACCTTTTGCCTCTATCAAAGCGATGTGCATTTAAGCTGGGATACGGTGGCGGCGATTAGTCGTTTACCGTATGTCAATCTGATTCTCTATTACCCGTTGGATGCGCTGAACCGGCAGATGCCGCAAGCCAACGTGCAACGGGGCGAAACGAGTGTGGATGGATTCTTTGGCGGCAAGGTGTGGCGCGATGTCTATCAGCGCACTATCGGACAGAGCCGCCACGACCAGTTGATTCCCTACTATTGCCAGCGACTTGCCGCCCTCGGCTTTGGCGAGATTGTGACCGAGCAAACCCTGCACCGGTTGCCTGCCGTTTCTGAGAATGAGCAACCGGACTATTTCCTGATTTTTGCGCATAAACAGCCCAAAGGGGCGGCATTTTGGGAGGCGGTAGGCGGGGATTGAATAACGGCGGGACGCAGGGAGTCTTTGGATGGGGTGGTAGGGGTGGGTCAAGCCAACCAATACCTTCCAAAATGAACCTATTGACCCGCCCGCCGTAAAGAGGCAACTTTTCACGCTTCACTAACCGCTACTCCCGCACATCCTGAATCAATTCATAGACCTGTTGCGCGTCGGGGATCATTTCCAACGCCGGGGGCAAATAAGACCCCATACCGGGGAAGCCAAAGCCGCGCAGAACCAATCGCCCGTTCGGGGCGTTGCCGATGGTCACCGTGCCGCGCCCGTCCCGCCCATGCTCCAGACTGAGATTGGAAAGGGTCTTCAAGTCATAGGAATGGGTTTTGCCGCCCACCCCTTCATTCTGCACGATGATGCGGCGGTTGGTAATGCCATAGACGGTTTTGGCGCGGCTGTAGGTATCCATCAGGAAACGTCCGAGGGTGATGTAAAAGGCAACCAGCCCGAAGAAGAGAAAGACGAACACAAAGGGAAAGGGTGCGCCCGACAGCAACGCCCCACCCACCCCGAACAAAAAGCCCGCCGACCAAATCACGCTAAACGGAATCAAAAAGAGATCGTATGGACGCAAAAGCAACCCCTGTTTGGGTTGCCCCGTCCACAGCAATTCCTCCCGGTCACTCAACATCGGTTGGAGTTTGTGGCGCAATGCCAGTGAATCGGGGTGGGTGATGGTTTCCATAGGGGGTACTCCTTTTGGGAAGAGTTGAGTGCGAACATCTCGGATAAGTTCGTAGACCTATCGGCAATTGGGGATAGTGTAATGAGGGGGGCTGAGGTTTATCATCTTGCGATATTTGGGAAGATATATCTTCGGGCAACTCCGAACTTAGGAAGTGCTACGATGATTTCTTGCGTTTCTTTCTTTTTAGTTTCTCTACCCGAATGTAATTGTCCCCCTCAAAGCTAATCGTTGCAAGGTAATTCGCGTCTTGTTCCGAGGAAATATATAGTTTCAATTCCGTTTGCGATTCTTTTAAATCCGTCACGGTCAAAGCAC
>CBKYSX010000090.1:0-9757 GCA_966690745.1 uncultured Ardenticatenales bacterium | reverse complement strand
AATCTAAAATGATAGATGAACTATCGGATGGTTTCAGAAAACGCATAGGTTTTCCGTGAATTCATGCACCACGTATCACGCACCACGCAACGACTACTCTATTTCAGCCATACCAACGTCATCCCCTGATTCGATGCATTCAAATCATTGTCGGGGAAGTTGCCAATGTCGGCACGGAGTTCGATGGTGGTGGGGTCACTAATATTATATGCCTCGCCGGGGATGGCGGCGCGAAACGGGAAAGGATTGCGGGCAAGCCACCCCCGTACCGCCACCTGTAACACATTTGACCCGGTGCTTTTGCCATAGCCGTGAATAATTTTGAGCAGGCGACTTCCTTTGTGCAATGCCTCGCGGTGGGCGGCTCGGAGTTTCGGTTGGGCTTCTTCCCACGTCAACCCATGCAGGTCTACCTGATAAATTAAGACCCGTTTGCGGTCAGTGGCTATATCCCCAGCGGGGTTGTTGTTAGAATGATTTTTGTGCTTGTTTCGTTTGGTGCGTCCCATTTTTTTAATCCTCGATAACTACTCCGTAAGCAAAGTGACCCGCTCTATAGGGGCTTACCCTTGTGGTCGTCCGCCCATCCATGGCAACAACAGGCGGGCACAAGGCACCGCCCCTACAGGAAGACATCCCGCAAAACATTGTTGACACAGTAATAACTTCTCTCGCTATAGTTTACCATTACAATCCAGAAATACAGGTGTCAATCCACACAAAAAGGACGGTCAACATGCTTGATAGTGCCGCCATTCGCGCCCAATTTCCCGCTTTACAGCGAACCTATAACGGTCAATCTGTGATTTACGCCGACAACCCCGGTGGAACGCAAGTACCGCAGAGTGTTGCCGATGCCATGAGCGACTATTTGCTCCATCGCAACGCAAATGTTCACGGAACGTTTCTAACCTCTAAATTGACGGACGAAACGATTGAATCTGCCCGTTCCGCGATGGCGGATTTGCTGAACGCACCCTCGACCACCGAATTGGTCTTTGGGGCGAACATGACCACCCTGACCTTTCAGGTGATGCACTCGCTGGCGCGTACCTTACAGCATGGGGATGAGGTGGTTGTCACTACGCTTGACCATGATGCCAACTATACCCCCTGGATGACCCTGTTGGAGCATGGAGCGCACGTGCGGCAAGTGCCGTTTAATGTAGAAGACGGTACGTTAGATCAGGAACAGTTTGTGGCGGCATTGAATGAACGTACCCGCATTGTGGCGTTTGGTCATGCTTCCAATGCACTTGGAACCTTAAGCCCTGTAACCGACATGGTGAAGGTGGTTCGTGCCCACGCGCCGAACGCGCTGATATTTATTGATGCGGTGCAAAGTGTGCCGCACGTTCCCGTAGATGTGCAGGCAATCGGCGCGGATATGCTGGCGTGTAGTGCCTACAAGTTTTTCGGTCCGCACATGGGGATTCTATGGGGACGCTCCGACCTGTTGGCGCAATTACCCGCCTATAAGGTGCGTCCTGCTTATGCCACCGCGCCTGATAAATTTGAAACGGGAACCAAGAACCATGAAGGTATGGCGGGGGTGGCGGCGGCGGTCAATCATTTAGCAGGGCTTGTGCCCGAAAATGGCGATTCCCGCCGTGAACGATTAAAACGGGCAATGCGTGCTGTGCAAGCGCATGAGCAAGAATTGAGTCGTCGGTTATTGCGTGGTTTAACCGCCAACCCCAACGTGACTGTATACGGTTTAAAAGACATAGAACGGGTAGGCGAACGGGTTCCGACAGTGGCGATCAATCTTAAGGGGGTCAACCCGGAGCAGGTGGCGCACCATCTGGCGGAAGAGGGGATTTTCTGCTGGTCGGGGCATTACTACGCGCTGGAAGTGATGGAAGGGTTGGGCTTAGTGCCGCATGGGGCGTTGCGGTTGGGCTTTGCCCATTACAACACCCCGGAAGAAGTAGACCGTGTGGTGGAAACGATAAGCGGCATATCTTAGTTTGATAGTGTTAGCCCTGTTTGTGTTCCAATGCCTCTGCCCACGCACGGGCAGGGGCGTTGGATTCAAAATCGTTAAATGCCAGGGTATGCACCCGTTCGCCATTGGTGCGAACCTCTAATTTAAGCGTGGGGTTGGTACTATTTCCATTAAGTGCAACCTTTTCCACATTGTAAAGGGGAACCGTTGCAAAAATATCAAGGGGGTCGCGGTGCCCGACATGGAGCGAGTCCTCAGTTAATACAAGAATCAACGGTTCTGTCCCGATATGATGTCGTTTGAGGAAACTGCTCTCTTCCGAACTTCGGCATTGGCTAATCAACGTGGCGTGAAGTTGTTCGCGGGCAAGCGCGCGATTGCGCCGCGCCTGCCAGTATCGCCATAAATGCGCCCCTACAATAAAGCCCATTAACCCCAACCCTATCCATGTAAACCAAATCGTGTTGGTAATGGTACTTAAACCGAGAAAAAGGGTGATGACCCCGATACCGGCAAGCAACGTGGTCATCACACCGGGGTAGGGGGTCCATGCCACTTTTTCCATACCCGCCATACCCCCCAACGAAGTAGAGGAACGATTTGTCATTGCACGCATACTCCTTGTCCTATTCCAGCCGGTTTCCACGCGCAACCTGGTAGGGTCGTTGGAACTGTAAGGGGTGGGGGAAAAGCCGTCTACTATCCTAGAGGCGACTATACAACTACTTAGTATTTTGACAACAATGTTGTCACTTTATTTTACAACATTGGTACTACGGCAGAATGGGCAAATGCGCCCACTGCTATCCATCTTTGGCAGTAAGATCGCACGTCTGTTCTGCCGATGGGTGCGCCTCGACAAAGCTTGTCGCAGATGGTATACTATAATCGCTTCTCCGCCATCCTATGATTCTTAACAGAATTTGCAATCGGGCGGCGACCCAATCAAGGCATATATTCCTGCTTGCGTACAAGGACACCCTATGACCCTCGACACCATCAAAGACAAACAGGCACGTTTGCACCGTTTAAGTCATTTGTTGTATCGCCATCCTCATGGTTTAACCGCACGGGAAATGGCGCAGATGTGTGGTGTCACCCCCCGCACCATCCAACGAGATATTAAAGCATTGGAAGAGGCGGGTATTCCGATTTATTATGACGAAGATGAAGAAGTCCCTCGCTATACGATTGTCAAAGGCTACTTTTTGCCACCCCTGCGCCTGACCTTAAATGATGCGGCAGCATTATATCTGGCGGCACGGTTATTAATTCGTAATACCGACGATTACAACCCACACATTAGCACTGCCCTCCATCAATTGGCATCAGTACTCCCTGATTCTATGGGAAATGCCCTGCAATTGTCAGTAGACCAATTGGCAAAGAGCAAGCCCGACCCCGATGCCCGCCACGTTTTTGAGGTATTAACGCTGGCATGGGCAACCAGTCGCGAGGTTACGATTCGCTACCAATCGCTAAAACGCGCCAAACAAAGCAGTTACACCCTGCATCCCTACTTTGTAGAACCCGGGGAACGGGGCAATTCATATGTGGTAGGATATGTGACCGAACGGGAGCAGGTGATGACCTTTAAGTTGGATCGGATTCGCTTTGCCGACCTATCCAACAACACATTTGAATTTCCCGATACTTTTTATCCCTCCCACGTTTTCGCCAATTCGTGGGGCGTGGTTTTTGGGGAGGAGCTGGAAGAAATTGTATTGCGCTTTGCCCCGTCGGTGGCGTTGCGGGTAGACGAAACCAAATGGCATCCTTCGCAGAAAGTGGAAAACACCCCCGATGGCGGGCGACTGTTACGCATGAAAATTTCCGGCACGTTGGAAATCGAACCGTGGATTAAAACATGGGGGGCGGCTGTCGAAGTACTTGCGCCCACCGCGCTACGGGAAAAATTCGTGTCGGAGGCGAAGCAACTGGCAGAAATTTACGCAGACGGGTGATAAGATCTATCACCCGTCTGTGGTTTCAATCGGGCGATTCGGGTTACTGACCCAACCACTCCATGAGGGGATAAAGAGTCGCGCCCCTTCTAACCGGGCAATGCTCATTGCCAACAGGTTCTGGCAGGCAGTCACCCCGGACCCACAGTAGACAATCGTATCGGTGGGTGATTGCTCGCCCAATAGCTCATCAAAGGTAGCACGAAGGTCGGCGGCGGTGCGAAAGCGTTGATTGCGCTCAATGTTGTTGCCGAGGAAATGATTTTTCGCCCCCGGAATATGCCCGGCAACGGGGTCAATGGGTTCATGTTCACCGCGATACCGTTTGGGGTCGCGGGAATCTATGAGCAAATTCCCTTTGCCTTGCGCCACCAATTGTTCAACCTCCGCCATCGTTGCAATCATTGCGGGGTTTGGTTCCCCGGTAAAGTGCGCCGGAGCCGGTTGTTCTTCGCCGCTACGAGTCGGATGCCCCGCCGCCATCCAGGCTTTCCATCCACCATCTAATAAGGCAACGGCGGAATGCCCCAGATAGCGCAACATCCACCACAAGCGGGCGGCATACGCCCCTCCCAAATCATCATAGACCACCACCTGTGTATCCTTCCCGATGCCCCATCCGCCTAGCGTGTCACGAAAAGTATCCAAATCGGGCAAGGGATGGCGACCCGTATCTTCGGCAGGGAGTCCCGCCAAATCATCGTCGGTATGGGCATACACCGCACCGGGGATGTGAGATTCTACATAGAGGTCGCGCCCTGCATTCGGGTTGTCCAGCCGGAAACGGCAATCTACCACTGCCCATGTTGGATCGGAGAGGTGGTTGTATAGGGTATCAACGTCAATGATTGTGGTGTACATAAGATTTCCCTGTAATTGTGTTCTGATAGGGATTTTATCACAATAAATGGTGAATTCCTGACTTGATGATGTCAATCTAAGGAAGATGGTGGTAATAACCGTCTGCTGTGAGTGGACGCAACGCGGAACCGGAGGCGGACTTCTAGAACACCCGTTCTTGTATTTGCCCTTTTTTGCCCTCCTTCTATCCATCCATTACTATAGGCGCATCTTCCTTTAATTCCCTGAAGGTGTTCCATGACAACCCTCACCAAATCTGCAATTCTGGCGGAACGATTGGCGCGGCAGGCACTTATCACCCCTGTAGATACCAACGAAGCCTATTTGGAACTGGTGCGCCGCCTCCAGCCGATTACCCCGATAGCCAACACCCGCCCCGGCGACCCCCCCAGACTGGTGCATCGTTGTACCTTTGATGATGGGGCAGTGGCTGACCGTTTGCGTGCTCGCCAACAACTGGTAAAGGGACGATTTGCAGGAGGAACGGTAGGCTATGTATTGACGGATGACTTTGGGTTGTACGCCAACGCCTTTTGCCGCCCGATGGACAAATTCAGCAAGGCGCAGGCGACAGTGCTGGAAGTCGTAGAGCGGTTGGGTCCGATTACGGCGCGGCAAATCAAAGAAGAAACGGGCTTATTAAGCAAAGAGATTGGTCCGGCGTTGCAACGGTTGCAACAGGCGTTTCTGGTGTTTGAAGAACAGGTGGATGAGGATTGGGAACGCCCTTGGTATCCGTTGCATCAGATATTCCCGCAGGTAAACGTGAGTACGGAAAGGTGGGAAGGAGCGGCGAGCGATGTGGTACGCCGCTTTATTCATGCGATGGTCTTTGTCACCGCCGAACAGGTACGGGATTGGTCCCAATTCTCGCGCAAAGGGGTTGATGCTTTGTTGGGAATGATGGAAACCAATGGGATGATTGAAGCCGTTACGGTTGATGGGTTGGGGGAGGGCTGGATGGTAAAGGGGGATAGGGTGAACGTTACAACCCCGCCGGAATCCGTCTATATGCTCCACAAAGCCGATTTTCTGGTACGCGCCCACCTTTCCGAACTCAAAGAACGGTATAAGGGCATTGAAATATTGGAATATCTGCTGATTGATGGCGAATTTCAGGGGGTGGTATCAGGGCATTGGGGCTTCAACCCCTATGACGTTGAGGATATAGTGTTGGAATTGCCTAAACATGAACAGTACCGTCGCCGCGATGCGATTATCGCGGAAGTGTGGCGGGTCTATGCGCCCCCCACCCATGATATTGTGCGCTACGGCGGCGAGTTGATTTAGCCGGGGTATAATGCGAATTGTTTTCTGGAATATCCAGGCGGGCGGGGGGCGGCGCGTGGAGGGGATTATCCGCCAACTGGCGGCATGGTCGCCCACCATCATCGCCCTTGCTGAATTTCGCGGAACTCCTGCCAGCCAACGGTTAGCGGCGGAGTTGCGGGCGTTAGGGTATATCCATCAAGTTAGCACCGTTGCGTTAGAAACCCCCGCCACGAATGCCCTCTTGCTGGCGGCAACCTGCCCCTTTGAAGCCATCGCTTCTTCACACATTGGGTTTGCCCCCTGCCGCTGGCTGTTGGCAACCATCAAGGGGCAGATTCCCTTCACCCTCGGGGTAATGCACATTCCCAATTTTGTCACGAAACGTAAGGCACCCTTTTATGAAGCCGTCTTGGATTTAATTGACTGTTGGACGTGGGAGAAAGGAATGCTCATCGGGGATACCAATTCCGGATTGCCCGATATAGATGAGGAACGCCCCGCCTTCACCAAGTTAGAAGCGGGGTGGATGAATGCCATGCACGGACGGGAATGGGTAGATGGCTTTCGCTATTTGCGTGGGGCGGAACGTGCCTATACGTGGTATTCTCCCAACGGGCGCAATGGCTTCCGGTTGGATCAGGCATTTATCAATCCCGCCCTTTTACCCCATATCCGGGCGATTGCTTACGAGTGGGGCGAGGAAAGGGAAACGCCCACCGGCACACGCTATTGGAGCGACCACGCGGCGGTGATTGTGGATTTGGAATAGGTAGTTCCATCGGAGGTAAACACCCCCGCCCGCTAGTGCAGTGCAACGGAACTAGCGGCTACCGATAAGCTAAACGACTACGACCTTTGTGCGGTAAAGCGAGATTGTTTTCTGTATCTCGTCCTTACAACAGGGCGAAGCATTCCAACCCTGTGACACCCATCCACTTAACTACCGTATTTCATGCCCCGCCCCCGGCACGTAACAGACACGGGGGAATGCTTCGCCCCTACAAAAATCCCTCTGCGGCTTTGCTCCTTTGCGTCCCTGCGTTACACCGTTTCCACGTCCTGCCTACTCAAACTTCCATTTTGTCCCTTGGGGCGTATCTTCCAGAACGACCCCCAACCCCGCCAGTTTTTGACGCAGTTCGTCGGCTAGGGCGTATTGTTTGGCTTTGCGGAGGTTGGCGCGGGTTTCAATCAGCAATTCAATGAAGGGTGCGGCACTTGCGTCGGCTTGGGGTTTGACTTGTTTTTGCATCGTAAAGCCCAATACGCTCAATAATTTCCGTAAGGTTTCCTGCGCTTTAGCCAGACTTGCCCCGCCCACGCCTTCATCCCGCGCCCGATTGATGGCACTGGCAAATTTGAACAGTTCCCCCATTGCCAGAGCCGTATTCAAATCATCATCCATTGCTTTGTGAAACTCATCTGCCGCCTGTTCCGTCAAGGTGCCCAATTCATCGCTTTCCTTTTTGGCATCGGTGGTGGGTGGGGTCAATGCCATGTGAAAGCGTTCCAATGCCCGTTCGGCGGCGGCAAAACTTTCATCGGTGTATGCCACCGGGCGGCGGTAATGGGAGGACAGCACAAACAGGCGCAGGGCATCGGCGGAATGATGTTCCAAGAAGTTGCGAATCGTGAAGAAGTTTTTGAGGCTCTTCGACATCTTTTCGCCGCTAATTTGGAGCAATCCGTTGTGAACCCAGTATTTCACAAAAGGAACTTTGCCTGTGTAACTCTCGGTTTGGGCGATTTCGTTTTCGTGGTGGGGAAATTTTAGATCATCTCCACCCCCGTGAATATCAATCTGTTCCCCCAGATAGCGCAGACTCATAGCAGAACATTCGATGTGCCAGCCCGGACGACCCTTGCCCCACGGACTATCCCACGCTGGTTCGCCCGCTTTTGCCCCTTTCCACAACACAAAATCAAGCGGGTGTTCTTTGCGCTCTTTTTCAACATCGCTGACCCGTTCGCCACTTTGTTGTTCATCCAGTTTACGATGATTCAGTTTTCCATAATCCTCATCCTTCTGGACGCGGAAATAGACATCACCATCCGAAGGATAGGCATATCCCTTATCAATCAAGCCCTGAATCATCGTAATGATTTCCGGAACTTCCTCGGTGGCGCGGGGGTAAACATCGGCGTGTAGGACATTGAGGGCGGTCATATCGTCTTTAAAATCGTTGATATACCGCTCAATAATATCCGTCCATGCCTCGCCCGTATCTTTCGAACGCACGATAATTTTATCGTCTACGTCGGTAAAGTTCTGGGCGAGTTTGGTCTTATAGCCGCGATATTCCAGATAACGGCGGACCATATCAAAAATCAGATAGCTCATCCCGTGACCAATGTGGGCACTGTCGTAGACGGTGGGTCCGCAGACATACATCGTCACATGGGGCGGATTCATCGGCTCGAAAGGTTCTTTGGTACGGGTAAGGGTGTTATACAGTGTAAGCGACATAAATAAGTGTGGGTATGGTTAGTTCGTTAATTGGGCGAAAATCATGCGTCCGGCAACAGTTTGCAGAACACGGGTTACTTCGACATGGCGGCGTTGTCCAATGAGATTGGAGCCTTGTTCAATTACCACCATCGTACCATCATCCAGATAGCCAACCCCTTGTCCCTGTTCGCGCCCTGCCTGGATAATTTCGACATCAAAGGCTTCGCCGGGCAACAACATTGTTTTCACAGCGTTTGCCAATTCATTAATATTCAGCACCTTCACGCCTTGCAATTCCGCTACCTTGTTCAGGTTATAATCGGTGGTCAGGACACTGGCTTGCAAGTCGCGGGCAATATGCACCAACTTGGTATCCACCTCCGCTACCTGCGGCGCATCAATATCGCTGATTTCAATGGGGGCGGCACTTTCTTTTTGGAGCTGGTTTAGAATATCCAGTCCCCGTTTGCCCCGGTTGCGGCGCAGAGGGTCTTTGCTTCCCGCAATGTGTTGCAATTCGGTCAATACAAAATTGGGAACCAGCATCGTTCCTTCTAAGAAACCCGTCTGGGCAATGTCCGCAATCCGCCCATCAATAATCACGCTGGTATCCAAGAGAATATACTTTTTGCCGCCGCCATCCCGCCCCAGCCATACTTTGAGCAGACTCAATACTTCTCGTTCGCGCAGAACCATCATCTGGATACCAGCGTAGCCAAAAAACAACACTGCCGCTATGGGTGCAATATTGCCCAGCAAACCGGGCAATTGTGAGAGTGGAGCCGTTAATAATAGGGCAATCAACAATCCCAAAACCAACCCGATGGTTCCCGCCAGCAACTGATTAGCAGGAATCTGCCGCAACCGTCGCCGTGCCCATTCAAAAGGACGAACGGTAATATAGGGGGTGATAAGTAGACCCAACGCCGCTCCTGCCAATGCCAACAGCAACATTCCACGTACCACTGTGGCATCTCGCGGGGCAGTTCCGGCTAATTCATCACCGACCCACCATCCTACTGTGGCAAGTACGACCATGCCCAGCAGACGTAAGAGAAACTCGAAACTCATGTGTAGTTGCGACCCTTAATTTTTAAGGTATGGGAAAGAGCAACCCCATAACCCGGTATCATTTTTGGATATGAAAGAGATACTAGCATACCTGACAAGGGCAATTCAAGCAATAGTCGCCATGAAAAATGGATAGTCGCCTGCCATTAATATCTGTTGCAAGCCAAAACTATACAATGGTAGCCTGTTTAA
>CBKYSX010000089.1:0-9773 GCA_966690745.1 uncultured Ardenticatenales bacterium | reverse complement strand
GCGTTTCAATTTACAACCAATTGTCCACCCATTTTGAATTTCGCCCCGGTCCTATTTTTGCCAATGTGGTTCTCGCCGACGAAATCAACCGCGCCACCCCCAAAACCCAATCGGCATTGCTGGAAGCGATGGAAGAGCGACAGGTCACGGTAGACGGGCAAACCTACCCCGAGCCACGCCCCTTTATTGTGCTCGCTACCCAAAACCCGATTGAATATGAGGGAACCTTCCCCCTCCCCGAAGCCCAATTGGACCGCTTCCTGATTCGGATTAGCCTTGGCTATCCTGATGCCACCGCTGAAATCAATATGCTGGGCGAACAGCAAACCGTTCACCCGTTGGAGCGGATTGAACAGGTGGTGAATGAAAAAGAGATTACGGACGCGCAAGCGTTGGTGCGCCAGGTCTATGTAGATGACAAAATCAAGGAGTACATCGTTGATTTGAACCGCGCCACCCGCAAGCACAACAATGTCTATGTCGGGGCTTCCCCGCGTGGCTCATTGGCAGTCTATCGCACGGCACAGGCGGCGGCGGCAATGGATGGGCGCGATTACGTCATTCCTGATGATGTCAAAACGATGATTCCCTACAGCCTGACCCACCGTTTGATTATCAACCCGGCGGCACGGATTAAGAATGTCACGGCGGCGGAAGTGTTGAATGAAACGCTGGCAAGTGTACGGGTGCCGGGAGTTACGGCGGTTAAGGCATAACCCATGACCAAACGTGCCCTCGTTTTGTTGATAATCTTCGTTGTGCTGGCGGCGATTGCGGTACAAACCCAAAATCGCCTCTTTTTCAGCATGGCGTATTTGACCAGCGCGACCCTGATTTTTTCATTCCTATGGGCATTCTTGAACCTGCGGTGGGTGGGAATCAGCAGAATGACTACTGCCCTTCGCGCTCAGGTTGCCAGCCCTGTGGAAGAACGAATTGTCATTCATAATAAGGGTCCGTTGCCCAAATTATGGCTGGAAGTGCAAGACCATTCCGAATTGCCCACCCACCACGCCAGCCGTGTGGTGCATGGCGTGGGTCCGCGCCGCCAACGGGGATGGAATGTCAAAACGCTGGCGCGGTATCGGGGTCGCTATCGGTTGGGACCCATGACGCTGGTTTCGGGCGATCCGTTTGGTTTATTCACCTTTCGGCGCGAATTACCGCAAACGTCGGCGGTAACGATTTTTCCTGCCACCTACCCCATCCCCACCTTTACCCCCCCTACCGGACGGTTGACAGGCGGCGAAATTATGCGCCGTCGTACGCATAACACCACCCCGAACTTTTCGAGTGTGCGGGACTACGTACCGGGGGACACACTTAACAAAATTCACTGGAAATCTACTGCCCGCACGGGTCGGTTGATTGTGAAGGAATTTGAAGAAGACCCCAACGCCGACATCTGGGTGGTGCTCGATATGCATAAAGAAACCCATCTCGAATCCACCGAAGAAGGGCAAAGTGTCAATACCAACGGGTCGGGACCGAAAACAGTACAAAGTGGCGTTTTTCCCTGGATTCACCATGAAAAGTTGCCCGAAATTCTGCCGACCACGACCGAATATGCCGTTGTAGCAACGGCATCTATCATGCGCCACTTCCTGGATCAGAATCGGGCAGTGGGGATGATTACCCATGCGGAACATCGGGAAATTATTCAACCCGACCGGGGGGTACGTCCGCTTACCCGCGCCTTAGAACAGTTGGCGGTACTTCAACCTGTTTCCGACATGCGGCTTGCCGATGTGCTTACGTTGGAGGAAGTGCTCTTCTCGCGCGGAACCACATTGATTGTGGTCACAAGTGCGCCAAGCAAAACATGGGTGGATGTACTTACGATTCTGCAACGGCGGGGGGTAAAAGCAATTGCCGTATTAGTCAACCCCGCCTCGTTCCAACGATATGCGCCGAGTATGGACGAGATACAGGGGTATCTGGCAATGGCTAACATCCCCTTCTATGTCGTCAATAAAGATGTGTCAATGACGCTCTCGTTAAGCAACCAATCAAAACTGGCTCCGCGCCCCTTCCTCAATTAATGTGACCCCGGGCTTATGATTCGCGCTCCCCATTTGGTGCAAGGCGACTGGCTGAACAGTGATCGTGCATGGACGATGGAAGAACTCATTGAGAATTCCATCGTCCTTGTTGATTTTTGGGAGTACAGCTGTGTGAATTGCCTCCGCACTCTACCCTATCTGAATACCTGGCATGAACGATACGCCACTATGGGGCTACGAATTGTAGGGATTCACACCCCCGAATTTGCCTTCGGGCGGGAAAAAAGCAATGTGGAACGGGCAATTCGCCGCTATGATATTCAGTACCCAGTCTTATTGGACAATGAGCAACAAAATTGGTATGGCTTTACCACCCGTGCGTGGCCCACAAAATATCTGATTGATGCACAACGGCGGCTTCGCTATACATCTGTGGGGGAAGGCAACTATGGCGCAACCGAAGCCATGATTCAGAGCCTACTGCGGGAACTACATGGCGATGATGTGGAATTGCCACCTTTGATGGAGCCGCTTCGCCCTACGGATGTTCCCGGCGCGGTATGTTACCCCTCCACGCCCGAACTCTATGTAGGGTATGCTCATGGACGGTTGGGCAACCCCGGCGATTTCGGGTTAGATGCGGTGCGTCATTTTGAACCGATGGCTGAGAGGGAAACAGGAAAATTGTATTTTGAAGGGGCGTGGTTCGGGGCACAGGAACATTCCGAAAGTGCTGATGCCGATGCCCTGTTGCGAGTTCCCTATCGCGCCGCCGAATTAAACATAGTGATGGCATCTGCCGATGGCGAACCGTTGCGCGTTCATCTTCTACATGATGGTAGCCCGATTGCGCTGGATGAGGCGGGGGAAGATGTGATTGTGGATAGCGAAATGGGAACGTATGTGATGGTATCAGCTCCCCGTATGTACTCCATTGTCCTCAACCCTGATTTCGGAGCGCACGAAATTACCCTGGAACCCAGCCGTGCCGGATTGCGGGTTTATGCGTTTACGTTTGTCGCCGGGTGCGAATAAGGATTGCATATGTCCTTCATCCTTCGCCCCGCCACTGAAGCCGACCAAGATACGATAAAGAACATTATTCGCACGGCGCGAATCTATCCGCTCGGGCTAAAATGGCAACGGTTCATCGTAGCGGAAGATGAGGGCGAAATTGTCGGGGTGGGTCAGGTCAAGCCCCATCTATGGGGAGCGAACGAATTGGCATCCATTGCGGTAATTCCCGAACGACGAAAAGAAGGGATAGCAGCAAAAATCATTGAAACTCTATTGGAAAGAGAAACAGGCAACGTTTACCTCAATTGTCATAGTTCATTAGAGCGATTTTACGAACAATTCGGCTTCCGCCGCCTCACATGGCAACAAATGCCCTTCGTTTTCAAAGGAGTCAAAGCATTTTTATTTTTGATCACCCCCTTGGGGCGTATTGTAACCCAAAACAACTTTCATATTCTGATTATGGGAAGAGAAAACCGGCTATAAGGAAGAACGCATAAAGGCGGCGCGGAACGGATGCAGGGTTGCCCGTGCGATGCCGCCTTTCACAAAGGGGTCGTTTTCCATAAAGCTACGCCCCTCTGTTTCATCCGCCACTTCGATAATGACAATTGACGGACCAATATTGTCCTGACATCGCCCCGCTAACATCACGATTCCCTTTGCCGCATTTTCTTGAAGATACGCAACATGTGCCTCAAAGGTTTGGAGTTCATGCGGGGTACGGCTATCGGGGTCAGTAACAAATTCGGGACGGAGCGGGAAAAATTGATAGAGGAATTGAGCCACAAGCACTCCTTTTAAATAATTTTATCGTCTTTCCCGGCGAGTTGGCGCAGATAGCTGGTTTGCCCGACATGGTAGGAATCATGGAAATAGTGGAAAAAGAGAAGTTTGGAGAGCAAGGTGGTGCGTTCCGTGACCACGGAATAGACTTCCCGATTGCCATCCGCTTCGGTAAGCAAAGGCATGAGGCTACGAATATGCTGTTGCCCTTCTTTCAAGTAGTCTAATAACGTGTCTAACTGAATTACGCCTTCACCCATACCCGTAATCGGGTCGGATTCCCGTTTATAGGGCGTAAGTACATCCTCATCCACCACAAAAGGGCTGTTGAGTGCCCGTAATACATCGTTGCGCCCTGTCAGCAGATGCCCCACCACCCAATTCAGGCAATTACCATGCGGCTGGGGTTGTATTAAGCTTTGGTAGTGGCTTATTCCTTCACATTCACGCTGGACAATCAGTACATTACGGTTGTAGGCTTCGGCAAGGTTGCCAGAGCTTATCATAAACAATTCTCCGAAGGTTGATATCCGAGATAGAGGATTCTTCTATGAGTATTATAAAGAACTTCTGTTCGTGACTCAAAAGATAGAAGCAAACAGGTATCAGTTGCTTTTTAACTCCTTTACGGCCATGCTATCCTTGTAGTGGCAAAAATTGTTTTGTGGTTTTGAGGTAGACAGCACCTTAGGAGGGTTGTGACTGATACCAAGCCAATGATGATCCACATAGGCGAGGGTGAAGCCCAGGAGATGGTTTTGGCGGAAGATATGGGCAACCACCACGCCCGCTTGATTGCGATTCCCACACGCCATGAGTGGCTGGCGATTTTTGATGTAGTGCAATATAACCCCGCCCCTGTCGAAAGTAGCAATTCCGGAAATTGTCACGCGCTGGTTGCAGTGCAGGAACATAGTGGTTATCGTAGTTTTCAGGCGTGGGCAGTGTTACACCGTCCCCGCGAATATGAAAAATGGGTCGCAGAAATGGAAGCGGGTGGAATCGTCATTCAAGAGGGGCATTGGGCAACGGGTAATGTTCGGCGTATATGGGTCGCAATTCCGCCGCAAATGAGTCCGCTAACCGCATGGGTGCGTTTTAATCGAGCGAATCGCACGGTTGAAATCATTTCTCCGCTACTTGCCGCCCATGCCGATGACCTTGACCGTGCTAAAAGCGACCTTGAACGGGCGGTCGCATGGGGTGGTTCTGATACAGAGTTGACCCATGGGTTGGCGATGACCTGGGAAGAACAGGAACGCATTGATGAAGCCATCACCTTTTGGGAACGGCTCTCTCATCTTTTACCGGACGATATTGCAGTACGGGAACATCTTGCCGCAAATTACGCCCGTCTGGGGGTTTTTCCCCACGCCGCACTGGAATTTGACCGTGCCGCCACGCTTGCCGAAGACCCCGGTATACGACTTCGGCTGGAGCAGGCACGGGATTTGATGTGGGAAAAGTCGAAAACGTAAACGAATTTCTATTGCATGGTGCATATTGCATAAACGACACAGACTCAATGTTTATCAATGTGTTACAACCGACTTGTATGTCCGACCTGATTGAACTCTTCCAAGAATTACCAACGCTGGGGAAAATTGCACTGGTAATCGGGTTAATTACCCCACTGCTGGTATTAAATGCCTTTTTGAACCCGCCCAAAACACCCCCGCCACCCCCCCCGCCGAAACGGATGTCTGTTTCCGGGGACGTGACGATTCAAGAAAAGCCCCCTACCCGAAAATAAAGCGAAGACAACAAAAAAGCACCACCGAATTGGTGGTGCTTATGTTTTTGTTCGTCAGAGAATTAGATCTTGACAACTTCGGCGGCGCGGGGTCCTTTGGGGCTGTCTTCAATGCTGAATTCCACACGGTCGCCTTCGTTCAGGTTACGGAAACCCGAGGATTGGATAGCGGAATAGTGCACGAAGATGTCCTTTTGACCATCTTCCGGGGCAATGAAACCAAAGCCCTTGTCGCCGTTGAAGAATTTGACGGTGCCAGTAATACGGTTGCTCATTGACTGTTCTCCTGTGTGAGCGAAAGGTGTTTAATCCTGTGATCGTACTACGTTCATTTCACCCTGGCGCACACGGAACCTCAACGACCATTGTCATGACGATACTGACACGCGGGTACGAAACTTCTGTATTTGATCTACGGGTATGTACTATACAGCGAACAACCATTCATGTCAAATTTGGAGGATGGGCTTACGGTCACATCCTCGAAAATCATAGGAACGTGCTTCCTCATTACGGTGCCCGCTGAATTTGCGGCACAAATTGCAGTTGAATTGCCGGAGTTGCGGCGGTGCCAATCATTACTTGATCAAGCTTGACACTGGTACGACGGTTCGGCGAGGTTTCATAGAGATTGAAAATCACCGTCACGTTTTGCCCCGCAAACGGCGATAGGTTAATAAAGCCGTTGAACCATTCCTGTCCCGTTTGTTGGCAGTGAATGTAGTGCGGTTGATTGTTGGCAACAATAATAATTTCAAAACGGTCATGGAGGCCGCTGTTACAATTTGTATTATTGCCATCGGTTTCGGCAGTATCTACCCGCCAACGGAATGCGAGATGAGGGGTATCGGTAGGAACGGTCAAATTTTGGCTAATAGTGGAGTTGCCGCCATTGCTTCCTTCGGTTCCCGGCACAAAGGGGTCTGCTACAAATGCTGTAGCCAGATGAAGTACATTGTCCCGCGTTCCTGCCTCTTCCTCTACCCCCAGAGGGCTAGACCCCCCTCTTGTCCAACCATTAATATTTCCACTGCCGTCTACTTGCTCGAAACGACCGTTGGTCACGGCATTGTTTGCGGGTGGTAATAGTAAATCAAAGAAGTTGGTCTGGATATGGTTCTGTCCTTCCAAAACAGTCTGACCATTGACCTTCACATCCCATTGACCTACAGGGACCGGCATCGTGAACCAACCATTCCAACTGGAAAGCGAATTGGTCGGTCCGAGTTCGACCGACGCACCGGGAATCATCTGACCTTGAACATTACGGACAATACCATAGGCAGTCATCATCGTGGTTTCATCGCTCACCAGCGTTTCCGCCAATGGGGTTGGAGAGCCTGTACTATTACCCGCACGATCGGTTGCCGTAATTCCAAATTCGTAGCGGGAATCTACATCACCATCAAAAGAAGCACTGCCGGAGCCATTTTGTCCGGTACGCCATTGGCTCCATGTGCCACCATTCACCCGAACCCAGATGACCACCGACCCCACTTCAATCGGGGAGCCGTAGTCGCTGACTTGCCAAGTGACATTGAAAGGGGAGGTAGAAACAGGAGGAAGGTCAATGATTGCGCCTTGCGGTGGGAGGGTATCCCGTTCAACTAGGAGATAGGGCGGTCCGCCAATGGTATAGGTGGAGGAATTAGGCTGGTTTTGATTAGTGGCGCGAGTGACCGGAATAGAATAGACCCCATTAGAAGGATAAATAGGTTCTAGTACGTTTCCATCTATATAGATAGGTTGCGCTGAAGTTCCAGCGGCAGGAATCACAGCTGTTGCATCCTGCCCGCCGATTGCCCATGTCAGCAAGCGACGTTCTCTGGTAACATGATCGTAAAACGCCACGCGCCGCACGACCCCATTCTGAATATCCGCCCAGACCAATTCGACATCTGATAAATATTGATTGGCAAGACGGAAGGCAATAGCAGACAACCGCGGTTCGGCAGTATGAGGGTTACAGGCATTTTCGGATTCGTTAGTGTAGAGACCAAAGCCGTCGCCGGGATTACTACAAACATTTCCTGAATCATCATGCAACATGAAGTGAAAAATCGGTCCGTTTGCCCGCCCAATACGTGTATAGGCAATATTGTGCCAGATATATGAGGCTTGCTCTATTTGATTGGCACGATAGGGTGGTGCACAGTTTGTTTGTCCTGGCACTGTACAAACAGGTGTATCTTCATCTTCACATATATCCCCTGGAAATGATCCACAGATCGGGACACCACTTTCTGTCGTCCAAATCGGTTTAGTCTCCCATCCCGTGCCCGCCAATGCCTGTCTGATTTTCACCGCATAGTTATAGCCATGTACGACGTTGGAATATTGGTGTTGGGTGGCGGCATCAAAGAAACCACCGTATTGACCCGCCATAGGGTCGTTACGAATCACCCCGACAAATTCATTCAGGAAATTGCGCCCGTTTTGGTATTTTTCGCCATGTAACGCCAACCCTCCCCAAATCACTGTTGCCTGCGGGTCTCGGTTCTTAATCACCAGATAGGCAACTTTGAGCATCCGGGCATATTCTTCGGGAGTGCCGCCCCAGAAATGGCACAAATCGGGTTCGTTCCATATTTCCCAGTAGCGCACATTGCGCCCCGCTGTACCCCCCGGTTTGTACCGTTGTACTGCCTCGTCTACGAAACGTGCCCAAGGATTGCTAGGATTTACCCCGACACCACTTGGGTGATCGTTGCCATTACTAAAAATTGGTTCATACAAACGTACAGGCGGTCTAGTCCCCAGGCTTGGGCAACCATTTGGATACGGCCCGCCTCCACTAACAGTTCCCTCTTCCCGCAATTCCGGGCGCACAGGACCGCCGCCCACTCTAGGCATTGGTACCACATTTGACATGGCAATATCAGTTGGATAGTGGGCAGGGGAAGTTCCCAGCAGAATTGCGAGCGTACCAAGTCCCTGTGCTTCATTGGCGGCAAGGGCGGCATCTTGTCCGTTCCAGTTCCATTGATTATCACTTGGTTCAATGAAGTTCCAGTAGAGGGGGAAGCGATCCAGTTGTGCGCCTGTGCTGACCCCCCGCGCAATTCGGCTTCCGCTTCTGGGACTTTCAGCGGAGTTTACGAATGCCAAGCCGAATTGTCCATTACTGATAGGAAATGGATTAGATAATTCGGATGGGGATTCGCTTTGGGCGGGGTTGCTCTGCCAGACCATCAGGCTCATGAATACGAGGGGCAGAAGGAGGAGAAATCGTCGGTGCATAGCGTTCTCAATGGAAGTGTGACGTAGGTATGGGGCAAGAATCAGCCACCCCTACCCGTTTCGGTTCACAATCCAATATCATCGTCCGTATGGAAGATAAACGGTGAATCAGCGCAAAACGGAATAGAAGAATCTCAAACCGTTTCGGGGAACATGATAGTAAAATGGAGGTCGAGTAACAAGCTTACGCCGCAACTATTTCGACAATTTACCGGCTTGTACTGTCAGTTGAATTGAGATTACGGTTTCAACAGCCGTTCTAAGAGATGCCCCGCTAACAGCACACCAACATCATCCTGCCGTGCGCCTACCAGTTGAATGCCTATCGGTAATCCATCCCTCGTTTTGCCACAGGGTATCGAAAGGGCAGGATTGCCCGTAAAATTAAACGGCGCGGTGTAGGCGACGAGGGACATCCGCGCCTTCTGCGCTTCGGGCGATTCGTTATGAATAGGCGCAGGGACGGGGCAGGTCGGCGTTAGAAGCAAATCGTATTCTTCAAAGAATATGTCCATCTGTCTTGTCACTTCTACCTGTAAATGACGGGCACGGGCATAGTCCGTAGCAGGGGTGGTGCGCCCCCGTTCAAAGGCGGCATAGACATCCGGGGTGAACTCATCGGGGTGGTCAGCCACTAATTGTCCATGTAAATATGCCGCTTCGCTAACAATCATCGTGAAATTGGCGCGGGCGGATTCGTCCATCCGGGGTAGTTCCACCTCCGTCACAATGGCTCCGGCTGATTCCAGCCGTTGGGCAGTTGCCCGTATCGCCGCCACTACTTCATTATCGGGCTGTTTTCCGTCACGATTAAAGCCATTCAGAGCAAGCCCCACCTTCTTCCCTTCTAAAAAAGTGTCTGAAACAGCAGTAAATGCATCAATAGCATTGCTCACGTCTTTCGTCTGTGAAAAAGGGTCATCGGCATCATAACCTGCGGTTGCCTGATAGAGCAACGCCGTATCATATACATT
>CBKYSX010000088.1:0-9781 GCA_966690745.1 uncultured Ardenticatenales bacterium | reverse complement strand
TCGACTTCTACGACAGAGGTTACGACAACTGTTTGCACAACCGGAGGTGCCACTTCGACGGGAGCCGCCGCGCCGCCACAAGCGACGATAAGCATGGCAGTAATTACCAGCAATGCAAGCGTTACAAAAGATCGCTTCATCTTCTTCTCCTCGGAACAGGTTTCAGAAACTAGAGAACGGCAACAACAAGTGGAATCACGGGCAAAAACCTATGGTTCCATGCCGACTTACGTTCTATTGTGCGCGACATCACCCCTTTCTATTGCGAGATAAACCAGCGACTTTGCCCGTGGCAAAGGCTAACTGCAGGTTAGATTGTACACAGACTGCGCTAAGCGGCAACCGTATACACTCCGCCCTACTATCTATACCTTTCCTAGAACAGTTCGGTTCAATGGAAAAGCGGAAATTTGCTAAGATTTTGATGAGAAAAATTTTCTTGAATACCCTTGTTTCTCATCCTGTTATCTCTATTGAGCCAGATGGCAGGCAACCCAGTGGTCGGGGCGTGCTTCCCGGAATTCCGGCTCTTGCTCCTTACAGATGTCCACCATGATCGGACAACGGGTGTGAAAGTTACAGCCCGATGGCGGATTGGCAGGGCTTGGCACGTCCCCGGTCAAAATCACCCGTTGTCGTTTACGTTCAATTTCGGGGTCGGGAATGGGAACGGCAGAAAGCAGTGCCTGCGAATACGGGTGGAGCGGATTGTTATACAATTCGTTCCGTTCGGCAAGCTCACAAATCCGCCCCAGATACATCACAGCAATCCGGTCGGAAATGTGGCGTACAACGCTCAAGTCGTGGGCAATGAACAGGTAGGTCAACCCGAACTGATTTTGCAGGTCTTCCAACAGGTTAATTACCTGCGCTTGAATCGAAACGTCCAGAGCCGATACCGGTTCATCACAAACGATAAAGTCGGGGTTCACTGCCAGTGAACGGGCAATCCCGATCCGTTGCCGTTGCCCACCGCTAAACTCATGGGGATAGCGATTGATGAGATAAGGGTTCAATCCCACCACTTTCAGCAATTCTTGCACCCGTTCCTTACGTTCATTGCCACTGGCGATACGGTGAACCCCAAAGGGTTCGCCAATGATTTCCCCGACGCTCATCCGGGGATTCAGCGAGGCGTAGGGGTCCTGGAAAATCATTTGCATATCGCGGCGGGTACGACGCAAATCATCCCCTTTTAGGGTGGTCAGGTCTTGTCCCTTAAACCAAACATGGCCGGTGGTAGGACGATATAATTGCAAGATGGCGCGTCCGGTGGTGCTTTTACCACAGCCGGATTCACCTACCATGCCCAGGGTTTCGCCACGACGCACCGCAAAATTTAAGCCATCTACGGCTTTGATATGACCAACAGTTTGCTGGAAAACTCCCTTTTTAATCGGGAAGTACATTCGCAGATCATCTACTTTTAGAAGTACATCGCCCAATGCAGTCTTCTCAGGGTGTTGAGTTGCCGGGGCGCGGGTAGGGGTCTCGGTCATTGCGGGTTTGCTCCTTAGTCGGGTTTATGCCATTCGCGCAGGATTTCGCCACCATCCGGTTTCACCCAACAGGCGGCATAATGTTCATTGCCGAGATGTTCCAGCGGCGGGTCTTCATCAACACATTTATCAATGGCAAAGCGACAGCGCGGTTGGAACGGACACCCTTTGGGATAATTAATCAAATCGGGGGGAAGCCCTTCGATAGGCGTAAGCCGTTCTTTGTTACGTTCGTCCAGGCGGGGAATACTTTGGAGCAAGCCAATGGTGTAGGGGTGGCGCGGGTTTTTATAGAGGAGGTTGGCAACGGCACGTTCCACTACTTGCCCGGCGTACATCACCATAATACGATCCGCAATTCCCGCCAGCAGGGCAAGGTCGTGCGTAATCCAGATAATTGCCATCCCGATATCATCTTTAAGCTTTTTCACCAATTCAACAATTTGCGCCTGAATGGTCACGTCCAGCGCGGTGGTCGGTTCATCGGCGACCAACAGGGCGGGGTTACACGCCAGCCCCATTGCAATCATCACCCGTTGGCGCATCCCCCCCGAAAATTGGTGCGGGTACGCACTGATACGTTCCCGTGCGCCGGGAATCCCGACCAGTTGTAGGAGTTCAACGGCGCGATTGACCGCCTGTTCATGATTCAACCCCATATGCAACTCAATCGCTTCGGTTAGTTGCCGCTCAATCGTTAAAACCGGGTTGAGCGAGGTCATGGGGTCTTGGAAAATCATAGCAACACGGTTGCCGCGAATTTCCCGTAATTCATCTTCAGAAAGTTTGGTAAGGTCGCGCCCCTGAAACATAACGCGCCCATTGGTAATCTTACCCGGCGTTAGGCGCAAGATGGATAACATCGTTACGCTTTTTCCCGACCCGGATTCGCCCACGATGCCGAGGGTTTCGCCTTCATCTAACGTCAGCGATACTCCATTAACGGCGTTGACGATTCCGTCATCGGTAAAAAAGCGGGTTTCGAGGTTGTCCACGTCCAGCAGTCTTGCCATAAAATTTCTCCTGCATGGAGTTGCATGATGTGAGGTATTAGCCCTGCGTAGTTGCCTTGTGACTACGCAATTCGTGCAACGAAGTCGGCAGATTTACCCCACAAGCACTGGTGTGGTTCAGAGGATTGGTACTTTCGGCTATTGCCCCAATCTAACAACAAGATTGCAGAATAGGCAAAATTGACCGTTCTACAGAGCGATAACAGGGCGCAAAGGCGAATTAAGAAAGTTATAGAATAGAGCGGAACCGATTTTTATTCAGAATAGGGCACGAACGCGAGTAACGTTGCCGGGAATTTATCCGTTGCCAACAGGAACCCTTCCCCTTCCAGAATAGCGATACCCTCCCAGTTTCGGGGATTGCCCCTTTCCAATGCTAGATATACAGGGGGCGTATCGGTAGGTTCAATTCCCTCGTCCGTGATTTGGTATTGAATTAATCGCTCTACGCCCAGGTCTCGCTGATGACTTGCCCCCGTCCCATATTTTTCCGCAAAATAATCGGGGGCCGGCAATAATTTGGGCAGGTCCCCCGGAAACAGGTAATTGATTACCCAAAATTGCCCGGAAGGTTCAGCAGGGGTGGCATCGGTCAGGCGATATTCTAAGGGTGGCAACTCTAAAGGATTCTGCGGGGCAAGGGTGGTCAGGTCAAATTGACGCGCTACAGCGGTAGGGTTCACATTCGCGCCGTTGGCTTCGTAAAAAGTATAGAGTGTGTTGTTCCATATCGTGATCGCCTCGTCACTGTAATTTTCAAGGGCAACCGGGGCAGGGAGTTCCATCAAAGTGTCAGGGTTCAGCCGAATCCCTTCATCGAATGTGACAGTTCCTGTAACCAAATACCCTGTCATCGTGGTAGCCGTAAGGCGTACTTCCATCGTCACATATACATGATTTCCCACAAAGGCAATGGCTTCGTAGCCTTCAAAGCCACGAATGGTATTGTGCAAATCACCATCGTCAAAGGCAATCGCTATCGGGGTGAGGGTTTCGGAACTGCTGTTTTCAATAGAGGCAAGAATATCAGCCTGTAGCACCCCAAAGAGCTGATTGCCATAGCGTTCCGGAAATTGAGGAAGGAGCACCAATGTATCGGAATACCATGCCATCCCCGAAATTTCGGCATCGGCTTCGTCCAGAGGAGCGGCTAAGGGAAGAAAGGTAACGGGATATTCCCCTATCGTTTCATTGCCTATTTCCGTAGCAATAGCGGTTGGGGAAGCGGGGGTGCTTTCTGTAGCTACAGGCGAGGCAGTGGCAATTGCGGTTGCCGTTTCGCTGGCTGTGGCGGATGGAATCGGCGTGTATGTGGGAGACAAAACTGCAATTGTGGGCGGTGAAGGCAGGGTAGGGGTTGGAATCGGAGCACAGGCAACCAGCAGTAGTAGTGCAAGCACGAGAAGCAATGGTTTAGGCATAAGAGAAGCATAGTGAGAAGTATTAAATTTGGCGAGTTTTTTCAATAAAAGCACAGGTGACAATGATTTCCATTGGAAATCATTGTCACCTGTAACTGACTTATTCGCTACGGAAGAAATTGCGCCCGGTCGAGAACATCGAAACGATGGACTCATCATTGGAAACGGTTTGTTGGTCGCTTCCATCAGGACGCATGACAACCACGCGGAAAGGCATTTCACTATTGGTGAAATCGGTCAGTATCGCCGCCAGCGCACTCCCATCAGGGCTGACCGTAACACCCCCATATGACCCCTGTTCACCCACGGTTTCTACCGTGTCGGGGCTAGTGGTACGGATAACATAGACAGGGGAAGAGAGCGGGTCGGCACTGTTTAGTCCGGTAAAGGCAATCAGACTTCCATCGCCACTCATGTCAAAATTGAGTGCCTGTACCCCTTCCGGCATTCCAAGACGGGTCAATTCACCGCTATTGGTATCCATCACATACGGGGCTTCGCCTCCGTCTTGCAATTGAGCAAAGAAAAGAATTTTGCTTCCGTCCGCCGTAAGCCGATATGTCATCGGAATGCTTGATTTGATACTTGCAATCGCAGGGTCATTTTCTATCGAAAGACGGGTCGGCGTTCCGTCACCACTTAGGTCTATTTTATAAAAATCACCATCGGAACGATCCCGGTTGGAGATGAAGATAACCGTTTGCCCATCGGCACTAATCGTCGGGTTGGTATCGCCCGCTTCATCATCCGTCAGCAACCGTACTTCGTTGCCATCCCACAGGGCAATATCGGTAAATCCACTTTGGATATCAAAACTGTTTTCGGGGTTAATCGTATGGAGCTGATGAACAAAAACCACCGTTCCAATAGTGCTGGGGGCGGGTTGGGTTGAGAAGCGGGTAGATTCTCCTTCTTCCGAAGGAATCATCGTTTCGGAACCGGTGGTGGCATTGTAGATATAGGTTTGTTCCAGTTGAAAGGGGATGTTTCGTACATAGGCAATCACATTCCCGTCATGGCTGGCGGTGGCTCCCACGTTCAGTATTAACTGATCCGAATCGGGGTTAGATTGGGCGAAAACAGCACTTTCGCCGGTGGCTAAATCCCATCGGTAAATATCGCTCAGTCCGGATTGAATCACCAAAATGCCGTTGTATCCGGATACAGATCCTGTAGTATCTTCATCCGGGGTGGTTTCATTGGTAGGGGTATCCTCGTCAGATGTCTGCGGTTCGGAACTGCTATTATTACTATCGGTTATTTCTTCATTCGACTCTGTACTACCAGACGCAGGGGGCGGGTCGGTAACTGTGTCGCCGGAACTATTGTTTCCGCCGCCACAGGCAACGAGGGTGAGGGTTATGAGCAGGGCTAATAGTACAAAGAGGGACTGTCGTTGCATTGATATATATGCTCCTGAATAGGAATGAGATTCATTGTGCAATAGGAAAAGGCACAATGACCCGTCTGGCGGGCAAGAATATGTACGGGGGGATGTTAATAGGAAGATAAGTAGATAGTAATAAGATGGATAGAAAATGTAATAACAGGAACTTGAGCCGATTGGAAAGCGATCTTCTCTTACGGCTTTCCCCAATTTCCATACGACTTGAGGTAGAGAAATCCGTGTCACACCCTTTTACGATTGAATAGCGCACAATAGTTGTATCCGCGTTTCTATCTGTTCGGGAATATATGAAAAAGACTCTAATTCGTATAGCCATCAGTTTGCTACTCCTTATTACCATTGTTGGCATTGGTTTTACCGTATGGGCAACAATGAACACATACCCACCTGACACTATTGCGCTTGCCAGTTGGGAGCGGGCAGAGCAGGAGGATAGTTGGTATGCCTTTTATCCTCCCGATGGGGAAGCGACGGAGCTAGGCGTTATCTTTTACACGGGGGGATTGGTGGATAGCCGTGCCTATGCCCATATGATGGAATCATTGGCAGAGGAAGCAGGAGTAGTGGTGGTTGTGCCGGACGTTCCGTTGAATCTGGTAATTCTCAACCCGACAGTTGCAGATGGGGTGATCGCTGATTTTCCCGGGGTGGAGCGATGGGTACTGGGTGGGCATAGCCTGGGCGCAACAGGTACGGCAATTTACGCCCATAGTCATTCTGATATGGCAGGGCTGTTTTTCTGGGCGGGCGGTAGTTGGGAACCGAACGATTTAAGTGATGCCTCTATTCCGATTATCAGCCTGCATGGAAGCGACGATGGCATTTATACAGAGGAAGAATGGCAATCTTCCCGCCCCTTTGCACCCCCTGATACGGAATACATCACAATACAGGGGGCGAATCATAGTTATTTCGGCAATTATGGTTTACAGGAAGGAGATAGCGAAGGCACAACTCTTCGCGAAAATGCCCAAACAGAAATTATCGAGATGACATCCCGTTTCTTAACTAAAGTGAAACAGTAAAGAATCTAAACAATTTCTAAAAAAGTACTTACCATCGCTGTGTATTTTTCCCTCTGTTAAAACCTCTTGTAGTATGGGAGGCACCACATCAGGATTTCCCGCTGGATTCAGGAGCCTCCCACATGACTCACCCCGATGATCAGTCGCTTGTCGCGGCTTGTCTGGCAGGTGACAAAGTAGCATGGACAACGCTTCTCGACCGTTATGAACGGTTGATTTATAGCGTTCCGATTCGCTATGGTTTGAGCGAAAGCCAAGCCGGTGATATTTTCCAAAATGTCTGCATTATCCTGTTAGAACGTCTTGACCAATTGCGCGACGAAAGCCGATTGGCGGGCTGGCTAGTGACGGTAACGCGGCGCGAATGTTGGAAAGAAATGCGCCGTCGCGATGCCGCAGGCAGTGATGAACCGGAATTGGTCTTAGCCAACCAGGTAGATAGTGCCGACTCGGTAGAAGATACCGTTGCCCAATGGGAATCATGGACCGCCGTTCGTGAAGCATTACGCCACATCGGTGACCGTTGTCGAGAACTCCTCCATCGGCTCTACTTTGTTCAGCCTGCACCCAGCTATCAAGAAATCGCGGACGAGTTGGATATCGCGATTGGCAGTATCGGACCAACACGGGCACGTTGTCTGAAGAAATTGCATGACACGATGGGTGGACACGAATTTCGCGTGGAGCACCGCTAATTTACATGGAACATCCGACGTGGGAAGAACTCACTGATTTTTTTGATAAACGGCTTTTATCTGACCGTCAGGCAGACATAGAGGCACATATTGCCGTGTGCGATGATTGTGCGGAGCAAATTGAATGGCTCTATAAAAGCACATCCTTGCTCCGTGCCGATGCGTTTGCCCCCCCGCCGCGTCGGGTACGGGTGGCGGCAGAATCGCTTTTTGATTTGCGATATGGCAAAGCCACAGGGTCGCCCACAACCATTCCACCGGAAACTACTACCTCTGCCCCCTCTTCTGTAGCGGGAGCTAAGGTCATCCCGCTTCCCTCCAGCACTGAGCGCACCGATAGCGAGAAGGTTATTCGCCCTGCGGCTTCCTACTGGCGGCGGTTTGCGTGGATTGGTGGGGCAGTGGCGGCATTACTGGTGTTGGCAATCTTCGCTTCTCAGGCGCAACAAGGTCCTTTGGTAGCGGCAGTGCAAGGGCAACAAGGGCAGGTGGATATTGTTTCACCGAATAACAGCTTAAATTTACCTTTTAGTGGCGACGCGCTTAGCGAGGGGAGTGCCGTGACTACCGGAGCCGATGGCTCGGCACAACTTGTCTTTGCCAATGGTACGGTGCGGGTAACGATGCTGGAAGACAGCAATTTGGTTTACATTGGCGGCACGGAAAGCGAAGGCTCACTATCACGCCTTGCGCTTGCTACCGATCAAGCCGGGGACCTGGAAATTGATGCCCAAAGTGGAGTTACAGTAGATTTACAAACAGGGGTAGGGTTGTTTAGCACAACGGGGGGGAGATACCGTTTCCATTACCTGGAGCCGCGTATTGTAGGGGTACAGGTATTACGGGGAACCGTGACCGTCCGTTCGGAACTGGGAGTATATGAAATGCACGAAGGGGAGGAGGAAGTATTGGACTATTCCCAACCTATTACTACTCCTACTCCCGAACCGACGACGACTCCCAGCCCAACCGTGCCTCCCACCGCTACGGCAGTTCCGCCCACACCAACCCGTTTGCCAACGCGGTTGCCCCCTTCCCCTACCACGAATGGCAGTTCGGTTATTCCTCCGGGTGAGCGTGAAAACCATTCTGGCGATGTGTAATCGGACATTAAGCAGAAGGGAGGATAGTTCAACTTTCCTTCCGTATATTACAATTTCATAGTCACAACGGATGCAATTATCAGTATAATAGGGACATTCCAACAATGAATGTCCCTATTTTTTTGTCAATATGGACTAAGCAATGAGGCGGCGATGTTGCCCTATCAACGTGTTGTAGATTTAACCCATACCTTGACACCCACCTTTCCTACTTTTGAAGGATGGCGGGCGATTCAGGTAAAACCGGTCTGGCGGCTGGATTCTGATGGCTATAACATCAACCATTGGTCACTGGAAGAGCATGTGGGAACGCATTTAGATGCCCCCAGCCACATGTCACCCAATCGCCCTGCTGACCAATTAACGGCGGAAGAGTTGGTAGGACCGTTAGCAGTAATAGATATTCGGGAACGGGCGGCGGAGGATGCCGATACACTGTTGACCGACGAAGATCTAAGGGGATGGGAGGCAAAATACGGCACATTGCCGGAGGGGGGTGTGGTCGCGCTTTATACCGGATGGGATGCCTATGTCCATTCACTACGTTATCGCAATGTGGACACGCGCGGCTTCATGCACTTTCCTTCGATTGATGTCAGTGCCGTAGATTATTTGTTGAACCATTCCACTATCAAAGGAATCATGGTAGACACACTGAGTATTGATGTCAGTACCACTCATGACTATCCGGTGCATCGCCAATGGCTGGGGGCAAATCGGTGGGCAGTGGAATGTGTTGCCAATTTGGGGGATGTCCCGCCGGTGGGGGCAATTGTAGTGGTTGGAGCGGCAAAAATAGAGGGTGCCACGGGTGGTCCCTGCCGTGTGATTGCACTTGTTCCCTAACGCTACGCCACCCAGTACCATTCGGCAAATAGTGCCATCATAATTCCCAATAGCATAAGCGAAACCGTAGTAATCAGCCGATCCACCCACTCTTTTTCACCCCATTGCGCCATGACAATGAACACCGGGAACAGCACCCACATATAGCGGCGTTGGCTCATTAATAAACCCGAATTAAGGGGTATTAATGCCCCCAACAATACAAAGGTCGCCTCGCTCCATCGCCGTTTCACCAACAAATACACCCCAACGCTCAAGAAGAAAGCAACAATCAAAAGGTCAAGCCAATTATCTACGGGCAATTGCCCCGCCAGCAACGCATGAATCCAACCATTGGCAGGCGTGATAAACATACTGCCTACCGTTTCCCAAATAGGACGGGGTTCCCGCGCCCATGCTTCCGAAGCATGAACAAAGGCAATCGGGTCGCCGAAGCGATACCATAGAAACCCCATATATGCCACCGTACCAAGCGGAGTGAGCAATCCCGCCAATGCCCCCCATAGCGGCGGACGTTCTTCACGGGGGCGATTGCGCCATTGCACAAACCATTCTACCAATAACATGGGCGCGACTATCAAGCCAATCAGACGGGTTAACGTGGCGGCAATTCCCAACATGCCTGCACTTTCCCATACACCCCGCCGTGCCAGATACAATGCGCCGATAGCAAACATTAAAAAGAAAGATTCGGTATAAACCGCAGAGCCAAAAAAGGAGGTTGGGTAAATGAGCCAATACCAGATAGTGCGGTCGGCGATTTTTTCGCCA
>CBKYSX010000087.1:0-9791 GCA_966690745.1 uncultured Ardenticatenales bacterium | reverse complement strand
TCTATTGTTTTAAGGGTTTCGATTCCCCATGCCACTAAGGGACAAAGCAATACCAGAGGTGTAACAAGAAATCGTCCCTGTTGTAGCCCTGCACTATTAATGATGCCAAGCACCCAAACGGCGATATACGCGCCCGCAAAATACAACAGCCACACCAGAGAGGTACGTTCTTGTTTCTGCCCGTACCCCAGAAAGAATAAGCCCAACGCGAGGGGAATGAAGGTAGCGATTAACGCGCCGGGGCGACCGTCATAATAAGAGGTATCCCCTAACGCCAACGTGACAGTAAAAGGCAGAGCCACCAAATCGGTGAGCGACCACCCGATGCCCGTCCCTGATGCGGCATACCAGGCGGCGCGATAGTCATCCCAATAGATACCGGGCAGGGCGAACGGGAAAAGCGGATTGCCGGTGGCAATGGTGTTGCGAAGGTAAGAGGGGGCGGCAACCAGCAGAGCCACCACGCTGAATTGCATGATTGTCTGTAAAGCGGTGCGCCACTGACGACGTTCGCTGATGGCAATCATCCCCACTGCCAGCACGGGCGTAAATGCCGCCAGATATTTCACACCCATTGTCAGTCCGGCAAAAATGCCTGCAAGCACCACCCACCTGCCGATTTTGCTCTCCCGCCATTGCAGTAATGCCCATACAACCCCGATCTGAAAGGCGGCAAAGAAGAGATCGGTGTATGCCCACCCTGCCAACAGGGGAATCATTTGGATGGAGAGGATAAGAACAAGAACAAGCGAGGGAGTTACAGAAGGGAGGTAACGGCGCGTGAACTGCCACATCAACCCCGCCAGCAACAGCAAAAAAGCCCAATGAATCAGCTGTGGGGCAGATGGGGTACCGAATTGGAAAGCAGGGGTAAAAATGGCTTCAACCAGGACGGGGAAAAAGAACGGTGCCTCTTTTTGCGGTTGAAAGAGCGTCCCGTAGTGCAACCACAGTTCAGGGAGGCGCAAATGATAGAGCAGGGCATCATAGGAAATGGGGGGTAACAACGCCCGTACAAACGCCAACCCCACGGTTGCGCCGATGAACAATCCTGCGGGAAGCGGCAGACGGGGCAGAGCAGGGAACGGGGGGCGTTGCCATACGAACAAAATCACCCCTGCGATTAAAATTGCGATGGTCAGAGGCAAAGGGGGCAATCGTACCAACCCCATCCATAACCACAGCGTTCCCAGGAACCCGATGCCGCTGATGGCGGCAATCAACCATCGTTCTGTATCCGTAGCCGGTAATTTTAACAGGCGAAGCACCCCGAACCCGATACCGGTTCCGGCAACCACCACCCACATCGCTACGCCGATGGTTGCCAGATGGTGTAGCATTGCGAATGTAACATCGGCATAGAGGGGACGTTGTACGATGCCGAGCGCGGCAATGAGTACCGTCCCCCAGATTAACACACCAACGAATAGGGCATAGACGATGATGCGTTGTCGCATAGGGGTTACACTTGCCCCACCAACCGCCGTATCCGATAACTGAGCCGCTCCCGGCTTAATCGCAGTACCGTGTACCCCGCCCGAAAAATCTCATTACGGGAAATTTTAGAATCCCCCCGTTGTCGGTCGGCAAAGATAATTGGCACTTCGCCCACGCGCCACCCCTGCCGTTGGGCTTTATAGAGCATTTCAATCAAAAAGGAGTAGCCGTTGGAAAAAATCTCATCCAGATTGATGGATTCCAATACCTCGCGTCGGTAGAGGCGAAAGCCCGCCGTACAATCGTTGGGACGCAACCCTAAACTGGTTTTCGCAATCCGATTTGCTCCCCATGAGAGCAAAACTCGATCCCACCCCCACAATTCCGTGCCGCCTCCCGCCACATAGCGGGAACCAATCACCATATCCACCTCGCCGCTTCGCATCAGGGTCAGCATTGCGGGAATATAGCGGGGGTGATGGGAAAAATCGGCATCCATGGTCATCAAATGGGTAAAATTTTGATGCAGTCCCAATTTCATTCCGGCGATATACGCCGTTCCTAACCCCAATTTCCCTTCGCGGCGAATCACCTGAACGCGCTCATTATCTGCCGCCCGTGCCGCTACTACCTCGCCCGTACCATCAGGGGAATTGTCATCTACGACAATCACATGGAGGGATTCGGGCAACCCCAACAACAAATCAATCAACTCTGATATGTTTTCCCGTTCGTTATAAGTGGGAACGATGACCGCCGTTTTCACGCCATTCATGCCTCGAAAGCAGGGCGGTATCGCGCCGCCTGTAAGATTGCGACATTGTAACACCAACTTGGCAAAATGCACGTTGTTACGCCTGTGTTATAATCGCGCCTTATCACTTGTATTTCATTCTATTCCTGCGCTTGCCGAAATCCTATGACATCCCACTCTTATACCCGCCCCTCTTACCATTTTACCCCGCCTACGGGCTGGCTCAATGACCCCAATGGTATGGTCTATCACGATGGGGAATATCACCTTTTTTATCAATACCATCCCCATGATTTGCTCTGGGGTCCGATGCACTGGGGTCATGCCGTCAGTCGGGACTTGGTGCGGTGGGAACATTTGCCTATCGCGCTCTATCCCGATGAATTGGGTATGATTTTTTCGGGTAGTGGTGTGGTGGATCGGCACAATACGGCAGGCTTAGGCGCGGGGGCGATGGTGTTGGTGTTCACTCATAACCACAACTGGCGTGAAATCCAGAGCCTTGCCTATAGCCATGACAACGGGCGTACCTGGGCAAAATATGCAAACAATCCCGTTTTAGAGGCTTCCATTCCGGTGAAGGATTTTCGGGACCCGAAAGTGTTTTGGTACGACAAAGGGGACGGGGCAGGGCATTGGGTGATGGCATTGGCGGTAGGGAGTTATGTCCTCTTTTATACGTCGCCCGACCTGAAAAGATGGACGCAGAGCGGTCAATTCGGTCCGGGGTATGGAAGTACAGAAGGGGTATGGGAAACCCCTGAATTGTTTTCCTTGCAAATAGAGGGAACAGACAGGCAACAATGGGTGCTACTGGTAGCGGTAGGGGATGGGGCGATTGCCGTGGGGAGCGGCGTACAATACTTTATCGGGGATTTTGATGGGAACACCTTTACCACCGTTTCCCCTAAAGAACAGGTACGATGGGCGGATTACGGGGCGGATTTTTACGCGCCCCAATTATGGAACGATGAACCCGACGGGCGGCGCATTGGGGTGGCGTGGTGCAACAATTGGAAATACGCCCGCCTCACCCCCGCCCATACCTTTCGCGGAGCGTTCACCGTACTGCGAGAATTTGGGTTGGTAGATACGGAGCAAGGGGTGTGCCTGACACAACGTCCGATTGCGGAACTACAGGCGTTGCGGGGGACGGCACAGGTGTGGGATAATGTAATGATTAGTTCTGAACCTTTTACCGTTTCGCTCCCTTCCTGTGCAACAGAACTTATCGGAGAATGGTATTTCCCTGACGGGACATCCATCACACAGCTTACCATGCTACTCCAATGGGGCGAATCGGCACAGGTAGCCATCATCTATGATGGCGAGGCACAAACGTTATCGGTAGACCGTACCCGTTCCGGTATGGTGGATTTTCACCCTGATTTTTCTGCGGTCCATACTGCCCCGCTCGCAGTCCGCGACAAGATGCTCCGACTTCACCTATTGCTGGATAGCCAGATGTTGGAACTGTTCGCTGAGGGCGGACGGGTTGCAATTACGGATCAAATTTTTCCGCCTGACGAACCCTTATCTTTAACTGTTACCGCCAAAGGCGGAAACTGTCAGATAAAGGTTTTAACGATCTACAACCTTGCACGATAGAGAGAATCCCGTTTTTGAGCCGTTCCCCTTTCTGCGTCCCGCCGTCAGATTGCGCCCATGCACGGGTTGGCTACAATTCAAGCATGGCTACATCGGTATCCGGTGGCGACGTGCGCCGCACCCTCGAACAATTGGCACCCCCCCCTTTGGCTGAAAGTTGGGACAATGTGGGGTGGCAGGTTGGCAATGATCATTTTACTGTCACGGGCGTTCTCGTAACCGTAGATGTGGATGAACAGGTCATTGCCGAGGCGATTGAGCGAGGCGCGAATCTCATTGTTGCTCACCACCCCTTATTTTTTCGCCCGTTAAAACAGATTGACCCCGCCACTTTCCACGGAACGCTGATTAAAAGTTTACTTCGCCACGACATCTGTGTGTATACTGCCCACACCAATTTGGATGCTGTGCCGGAGGGTGTGAACGGGGCGTTGGCAGAGGCGTTAGGGTTCGCGGTACGACAACCATTGATTCCTATTCGCGGTGCGGCGGAAGGATGTGGGTGGGGCGGGGTGTGCGAACTCCCATCTCAGTCTACGGATTGGTTCGCAGAACAGGTCGCAGAACGACTTGGAACACCCCATCCGCGTGTTACTCACGGTATCGGCGCACCCGACCGCCATTCCCGGATTGCCATCATGGGCGGGAGTGGCGGAAGTTTCAGTGCTGACGTCAAACGGGCGGAATGCAGCCTCTACATCACCGGGGAGATTAAATACCACGACGCACAAGATGCGGCGCGTCTGGGCGTAACGGTCATTGAGGCAGACCACTATTATAGCGAGCGACCGGTACTTAAGGTGCTTGCTGAACGCATCGGAGCCTACGGAATTCCCGTCTATTCCTCAGAAGTTGTGACAACGCCTTACGGCTAATTTTGTCAACGTCGAGTAACGAAGAACAATCTCGCACTTTGGCGCACTCCCCCGGTCGGGTGGGTGCGCCTGTGTCTAGGAGGCACAATGAGCCGAGGAGCGCAATTGTTGGAGCTCCAACAAGTTGAAGAACTGTTGCGGCAGAAAATCGGGGCGTTCAAGAAAATTGAACGTGCCCTTATCGAAGAAACCCCGGTTGCCCGTGCCAAGCAGGCGTACGAAGAGGCGGTACGCGCCGAACGTCACGCCCGTACCCAACAAAACGGACTGAACTTTGAATTGCAACAGCTCAGCGACAAAATCGCCACCGAAGAGAAAAAACTCTATAGCGGTGAGATTAAAAACGCCAAAGAGCTGGTGAATCTTGAAGTCGAAGTCGGGATGTTGAAAAAACAGAAAGATACGCTTGAAGGACAGGTGATTGTCTTGATGGGCGATGTAGAGGACCTTGCCAAACGGGTTGCGATTGCCAAAACCGATTGGGAGCGGCTGGAAAAAGAGACCACCGCACAGGTTGCCATGCTCCGCGAACAACAAGAATCGCTTAAAAAGGAGATTGGTAGAGCCAAGCGGAAACGGGAAGGGGTATTAGAGCAGAGAGATGCCACCGATGTCGAACAGTTCCGTTATGTTCAGAAAATTAAAGGGGAAACGCTTGCGGTTGCCCAATTAACCAGTGGGGTATGTACCGCCTGCCATGTAGAGGTGAGTGCCGCCAAACGCAGTTCGATTGAACGCCCCACTGACAACAAGCTGATTACCTGCGGCAATTGCGGTCGAATTCTCGTTATTGTGTAGTCGTCGTAAACCAACAAACCGAAGCCGGGTTTCTGCTTTCAGAAGTCCGGTTTCTTTCTTGCTGTATCACTATATATGACGGTTGTGTTGTTGATATCTGATGCCGTTACGCTTTAACCACTTGCTCAGTCTTCCATTATCGGGGTTTCTATGTCTGCACCACTCGCCGTTCAATTGTACTCATTGCGGGATGCACTTGCCGGAGATTTTGCCGGAATTATTCGTAAAGTCGCCGCTATGGGATATGCCGGAGTAGAAACGGCAGGCTTCCCCGGCTCCACTCTGCAAGAAGCAGTTCGCCTGTTTCGGGAATTAAACCTTACGGTTCCTTCTGCCCATTTGCCCCTACCGATGGGCGCACAACGCAATGAAGTGTTGGAGATTGCGCAGACGTTAGGGGCAACCTCCATTGTGTCCGGCGGTGTCGGATCGGAACGCTTTGCCACGCTCGATTCTATCAAAAAGGTTTGTGATGACTTTAACGAGGCACACGCCGCCGCGTCTGCCAACGGGTTGCGTTTTGCGATTCACAACCATTGGTGGGAATTTGAACCCGTGCAAGGGGTACGCCCTTATCATTTGATGTTAGAACGGCTTGACCCGGCGGTGGTATGGGAAATTGATACCTATTGGGTGCAAACCGCCGGGTTGAATCCCGTAGATGTGTTACGCGAATTGGGCAACCGTGCCCCGCTCTTGCATATCAAAGATGGTCCCGCCCGTAAAGATCAACCGATGGTGGCAGTCGGGCAAGGCACAATGGATTTTCGTGCCATTATTCCCGCCCATGCCGACCACACGGAATGGTTGGTGGTTGAATTGGATCATTGCGCCACCGATATGCTGGAGGCGGTGGCACACAGTTACCGCTATCTGGCAGATGAGGGGTTGGGGCATGGACAATAGCGTAAAAATCGGCATTATCGGTGCCGGTAACATTAGCGAACAATATTTACAAGCCAGCCGAACCTTCCCGATTCTGGATGTTGTGGGGATTGCCGACCTGATGTTGCCCCGCGCCGAGAGCCGCGCCGAAGCCTTTGGCATTCGTGCTTACACCCCGGACGAATTGCTTGCTGACCCCGATATTGAGATTGTTATCAACCTCACGATTCCCGCCGCGCACAGCCCGGTCAGCCTTGCCATCTTAGAATCAGGTAAACATGTCTACAGCGAAAAACCTCTGGCGGTCACACGCGCTGAAGGGCAACAGATTCTGGCACTGGCAGAAGCACGGGGGTTGTTGGTAGGATGTGCCCCCGATACTTTCCTGGGGGGTGGGTTGCAAACCTGCCGTAAATTGATAGATGATGGCTGGATCGGGGAACCCGTTGCCGCAACTGCGTTTCTCACCAGTCGCGGTCCTGAATCATGGCATCCTGACCCCGCTTTTTTCTATCAACCGGGCGCAGGACCAATGTTTGATATGGGACCCTATTATCTCACGACCCTGATTCACCTGCTCGGTCCTGTTCGGCGCGTCACCGGCTCTACGCGCCGCACCTTTCCCGAACGGATTGCGACCAGCCCCGCCCGCTACAATGAGCGTATTCCCGTTTCCGTGACAACCCATCTTGCCGGGGTGCTGGATTTTGCCGCCGGTGCGGTTGCCACCATCATCACCAGTTTTGATGTCTGGCATTCCTCTCTGCCCCGTATTGAAATATATGGCTCGGAAGGTAGCCTGAGCGTACCCGACCCGAACGTTTTTGGCGGACCCGTATTGTTGCGCCGTGCGGGGGCAGAAGAATGGAGCACCATCCCTTTAACCCACTATGTTCCCATGGGGCGTTCTATTGGTGTAGCGGATATGGCGTATGCCCTGCACTACGGGCGGCAACATCGTGCCAACGGGCAACTTGCCTACCATGTGCTGGATTTGATGTATGCCTTTGACGAAGCATCGGAAACGGGTCGCCATATTACCATCGAAAGCCTTTGTGACCGTCCGGCTCCGCTTCCCATCGGGTTGCTCCCCGGTTTGCTGGATATCTAGACCTTCTATGCCGTGCTGATTCAAATTTTACAAATCCTCTTAAGGGGTATAATCCACCGTTGCGCTTACACCTACAGCATCATGTGTCTATGCCTTATGAAATCATGAGTTATTCATCACAGCGCAGTACTGACCTATGGAACCTGTTGTCGAATTTCGGAACGTCACCAAAACGTTCACTTTACGCCATGAACGCCCCCGCTCGGTGCGGAAGCGGTTAAAACAATGGTGGCAAAATCGCCGCCAAACCGGTGAAGAAGAACCCTTTCTTGCCTTAAACAATCTTTCATTTGGTATTTCAAAAGGGAAAACGGTTGGCTTTATCGGCACCAATGGCTCCGGCAAAAGTACCGCGCTTAAAGTGATGGCGGGTATTTTGCAACCGAATCAAGGCGAAGTATTGGTGAGTGGTCGCCTTTCCGCATTGCTGGAATTGGGCGCGGGGATGCACCCCGACCTGACCGGGCGTGAAAATGTTGCCTTGAACGGGTCGTTAATGGGTTTAACCAATGCTGATATGGAGCGTTTGTTTTCGACAATAGTGGAATTTTCTGAAATCGGACGCTTTATTGATATGCCTGTCAAGCATTATTCCAGTGGGATGTATATGCGTCTTGGTTTTGCCATTGCAACGCAGGTACAACCGGATATTTTGCTCATTGATGAAGTGTTAGCAGTCGGGGATCAGAATTTCCAAAATAAATGTTTTGAACATTTGTATGATATGAAACGGCGCGGTACCAGTATTGTGCTGGTCAGTCATAGCATGGATATTATGCGCGATATGTGCGATGAATTGCTGTGGCTGAAAGATGGACAGCTCATGGCATACGGTGATACCGAGGATGTAGCGGGAGCCTATCTACACGACCTCCATTCGCAACAGATGCAAAAGCGCAAAGGGGGACCCTTTACACCCGATGAATTGGCGGATGAGCATCGCTGGGGGTCACGGGAAGTTGAAATCACCGCCGTCCATATGCGGAATCACAAAGGTGAGTTGACCGATGCTTTCCAAACGGGCGACACGCTCCATCTGGAACTGCATTACAATGCCCATAAACGCATTGAAGACCCGATGTTCGGTTTGGCGTTGCTTCATGCAGACGGTACGCATGTTAGCGGACCCAACAATAAATTTGCCGGGGTGGATTTTGAACCGATTGAAGGGCGCGGCGTGGTGCATTACACCATCGAACATCTGCCCTTATTGCCCGGTTCTTATGATTTAACCGTTTCGGCGTATGACCATACCGGTACACAGGCATATGATTTCCATTGGCGGGCATACCCTTTTCGTGTCAACGATGGAGGAAGCCGCGAACAGTACGGAATAATAACCCTTCCGGCGACATGGCGGCACGAACCGCACTCTATACTTGAACATCTTTATGCCAACGGCAGTTCCACGAAATAAGTCTTGGTCACCCGACAAGCATATTTTCCTTTGAACGTGAATCCCTTTTTACTGATTAGTAGCGATGTTATAGACCGCCGGATGGCGGGGCAGGGTATCCGTTGTTTGGAGCTGGCGAAAGCATTAGGGCGGCAGATCCCGGTACGCCTGGCGGTTCCAGAACGGTGCGATATTGATATTCCCGATGTCGAAGTGCTGATTTATCAGTATGGCGACCCGCACAGCCTTGAACGGGCGTGTGAAGGGGTCTCCGGCGTATTTGCCGAACCCTTTATTCTGGATGCCCATCCAATCATTTTTAACAGCGATTTGCCGCTTGTTATAGATTTATACAATCCCTTTGTATTGGAACATCTGGCGGTGCATGAATCTCTGCCGTTGGATGAGCAACTCACCAAATTCTATGAAAATACGGACCTATGCAATGCTGTATGTGCACGCGGCGATTTTTTCACCTGTGCTACCGAACGGCAACGGGATTGGTGGTTGGGGGTTCTACAAGCCAACGGGCGCATCAATCCTCTGACGACTGCCACCGACCCCCATTTGCGCCGCCTGATAGATGTCGTGGCGTACGGAATTGCGGACAACCATCATTTAACACCGGATGGAAACCAGGGAAGAGGACCAAAACATACCCACCCTGCTTTAAGTCCCGAAGACCAACTGATTCTATGGGGCGGGGGCTTATGGAATTGGCTGGACCCCCTGACGCTCATCCGTGCTATGCCTGCCGTAATTGCGGCGGAACCCCGCGCTAAATTACTCTTCCCCGGAACGCGCCACCCCAATACGACCATTGTTCCCGACATGGCGATGCGCCACAGCGCAGAGCAACTGGCAACCGATGTTGGCTTGCGAGAGAGTCATGTTTTTTTCGGGGACTGGGTTCCGTATGAGCAATGG
>CBKYSX010000086.1:0-9877 GCA_966690745.1 uncultured Ardenticatenales bacterium | reverse complement strand
TGGGCGTGTCGGGCGTAATGGCGGGGACCCCATCGCAGGGGGGCGGCTTTGTATTGGAGCGCGTTTCACTCGGGAACGGCGAAGAAGAAGCAAATGACCTATCCATCGTTCCGTCGGTGACAACGGGTGGTTTATTCGTCGTTTTCGAGTCGGAAGCGACGAACCTTGTAGCGAACGACACCAACGGACAGCGGGATGTCTTTGCACGGAACCCGGTATCAGGGACAACGGAGCGGGTGTCGCTTACCTCCGCAGGCACACAAGCAAACGGCGGTTCCTTTAATGCAGATACCTCTGCGACAGGGCAATATGTGGTCTTTATGTCCTTTGCAACCGATCTCGTTGCAGGGGATAGCAACGGACTAACCGATGTCTTTATCCGCGACCGTACCAACGGGACAACGCAATTAATTTCGATAGGACTGGCGGGGGCGGGCGGCAACGGCATTTCAGGCTACCCCCGTATTTCGCCCGACGGGGAACTGGTGGTCTTTCGCTCCATTGCCGATAATCTGGTGGCGAATGACACCAACGGGGTGTACGATTGTTTCATCCAGAATGTGGCAACCGGTGCCCGCACACGCCTACTAACCTCTACGGGGGACGAGTTCAATGCGGATTGCGAAGAGGCGGTCATTTCCAATGGGACGCGGCGGGTTGCTCTGGAGAGCGAAGCTACCAATATTGTTCCGGGGGATACGAACGGGACGAGTGATATTTTTGTCGTTACCGGCTCTAATAACAGCGTCCAGCGTGTATCGGTCAGCTCCGGAGGGGTAGAGGGCAATGGCAATAGTCTCCAGCCTTCCGTTTCGGATTCAGGGCTTTTTATCGCCTTTACTTCTTTTGCGAATAACCTCGTTCTCTCAGACACCAACAACGTAGCCGATATTTTTGTTCATAATCTGGCGACGGGAAACACGCGCCGCGTTTCTGTCACCAGCTCAGGCGAAGCGGCAAACGGACAATCCATTCAACCGTTCATTTCGCAGGATGGGCGTTACGTGCTGTTTTCTTCAACCGCGACAAACCTGCCGGGCGGAACGGGCGGGTTCTATCAACTTTACATTCATGATCGTGTGACGGGGATTACAGAACTTGTCTCTAAGGACGCAAACGGTAATCCGGGCAATGATAGTTCAACTGCCGCCGCGCTATCGTCAAACAACCAAATTGTCGTTTTTGAATCGGATGCCTCCAATCTGGTTCCTGATGATACCAATCTTGTAAATGATATTTTCAGGAGTGATATTGGCGTTTTCCCGCCGCCGACTGCCACGCCCACCATAACGCAGACACCCAGCAACACCCCGCCGCCCACCGCCACCCCCACGGGGACCATCGTTCCGCCAACGCACACCCCAACACCGACATTGACCCCAACGGGAACGTTCTTCCCGCCGACGAACACGCCCATACCCACCGCCACACCTACAGGAACGTTCATTCCTCCTACCCATTCCGCAACGCCAACGGTGACACCAACAGGAACGTTCATGCCGCCGACCAACACGCCAACGCCCATCGTCACCCCACCCAACACTCTTTTCCTGCCTATGGTACAACGAGAGTAAGAAGCACAGGCGATTTGGCGATTTGTTCTTATCGGCGGTCCTCCCTGCTTCCCGCTTTCCGGTAATTTCATCCTCCCCCCGTTTTCGGCTATAGTCTCCGAACGTGCATTTTTCCGATACCATCCCTATTGGGTGCGGGCGTTCCCCCGCACCCGATTTGTGCCTAGCCCCCGATGCTTCTTTATTTCTTTACCGACCCCAATGCTAGCCTTGTCTACGCCCTCTATATCCTCATTTCCTTCCTGATTAGTTTCACCTTACACGAATTTGCCCATGTGCTGGCGGCAGACGTGCTGGGCGACCCTACCTCCCGCGAACGGGGACGTTTCACGCTCAACCCCTTTGCCCACCTTGATAAATGGGGTACGCTTTTTATGGTGATAGCCTTTTTGGGGTGGGGTAAACCGGTTCCGATTGACCCCTACCGCTTCCAAGGGGTATCGCCCAAAGTCGGGATGGGAATTGTCGGCATCGCCGGACCGATAGTTAATTTGATTTTGGCATTATTAATTGCCATTCCGCTCCAATTCAAATTACTGCCCTTTTTGCCTCAAAAATATGGCCCGATTTTTTGGTCATGGGGGGATTTGGCATCGGTCTTTTTTATGATGAATATCGGCTTGGCAGTTTTCAATATGATTCCCTTCGGTCCGTTGGATGGCTCACGGGTCCTGAATGCCTTTCTCCCCGAACGATGGTTCCTCTTCTCGGCACGAATCGAAATCCCGCTCCTCATCGTCTTCTTTTCGTTCATCCTCTTTGACCGCTTCTTTAACGACTTCCGCATCCTCGGCGCGATTATTTCGCCCGTCACCTGTGGCGCGTGGGAACTGTTTGTGAAATACGCCTCGCCTTTTTGTTAAAGTATAATTCTGGAAGATTCGCCCTCGAGCACTACTCCCGAACGGCGGGCGCTCACAAGCTCGCTTTGGTGAGGTTCACGCGCCCTACGAACCATAAATAAAATCCTCTGCGCCCTTGCTCCTTTGCGTCCCTGCGTTATGCCGTTCCCGCGTCCTGCTTTCCAAACTTATGCTATACTATCGCCGATTCCCGCAGAAATAGTCTACAGGATGGGGTATCCGTATGCACCCGCGTATGACCGAAGTTGAAGCACCCGCAAAACCCATTATAGATTTTGAAATCCGCGTGATGAGCCAGGAAGAGTTGGAAAAACTCTATCGCGTCACGATTCTGAACGATGATGTCACCACCTTTGAATTCGTCATCATCTCGCTTGTCACCGTCTTTGAAGTCGAACCGACCCGCGCCGAAGCAATTGCATGGGAAACCCACACGGCAGGCAGTGCCTATGTTGCCACCCTGCCGTTGGAAGAAGCACAGGACAAAGTGTTCCGTGTGCAATATGCGGCGCGGCAAGAAGGGTATCCGTTGGAATTTCTAATAGAACCCGAGGAGTAGATAGAGGTTAGAGATAGAGAGGTGTGGGGACGAGGCTCTGTAAATAAAAACAGAGTTCGCTCCCACACCTCTTTTTCTTAGCCAAAAGAGATACTACTTGTTGTAATTAGGGGCGGTTAATACCTGTCTCCACCAGCGAAAGGAACTTTGCTATGTTCAAGTTTGAACGTTTTGACGCATGGAAACGAGCCATTGAATTTGCCAACGAGTTGTGGTTAGTATCAGAAACAATGCCCAAATTACATCAATTCACGCTTGGTGATCAGCTACGACGTGCCGCCTTATCCATTCCAACCAATATCGCGGAGGGTAGCGGACGGGATTTTCCAAAGGAACGGGCTTATTTTTACGGGGTTGCCAAAGGCTCTATTTACGAATGTGTAAGTTTATTGGAAATGGCAAAATTGCGGGGAATTATCTCGGAAGAAAGAAGACAACGTGCTTATAAAGAAGCAGATGAACTGGCGGCAATTCTTACGTCTACGATCCACACGATTCGTAAAAACGAGAAATAAGTAAGATAGAGAGGTTTGGAGGAAAATCGCTTTCCTTTCGGGAAGTGCATTGTCCTACCACCTCTCTATCTCTATCTCTAACCTCTATCTTTTACGGCTCCAATGCCTCTTTGGGCGGCTTGGTTCCTTCGGGAATCTCGGTCGGGTCTTCCGAAGGGGAATGTGCTTCCAACTCCTTAGGGAACATCAGCGATGCCACCACGGAAATGGTTAGCACCAATGCGATGAAGATCAGTGACCATTCAATCGGGACATGAATGGCATGTTCCATTAAACCGAATTGCTCGGCGTAATCAGTCAGGCTCTCGGTCAGCATTTTTACCCCGACAAAGCCAAGCACGACCGACAAGCCCAATTTGAGATAGTGGAATTTCTCAATCACCCCCGCCAACAAGAAGTAAAGGGCGCGTAGCCCCAAAATGGCAAAGATATTGGACGTGTAAACAATGAAGGGGTCAGTGGTAAGCCCGAAGATGGCGGGAATCGAGTCAATTGCAAAAATGACATCCGTAGACTCGATCAGCAACAATACCACCAACAAAGGCGTGGCAAAGCGTTTCCCATTTTCCACAATCGTGAACTTCTGCCCGTGGTATTCTTTGGTAATGGGCATAAAACGACGTAGCCACGCGACCACCGGGTTGGAGTCCACATCAATGTGCGATTCCTGTTCCTGCGCCATGCGAATCGCAGTGTAGAGCAAGAACGCCCCGAAAATGGTAATAATCCATTCAAATTGCGATACTAGTGCCGCGCCGACCACAATCATAATTCCGCGCAGAACAAGTGCAGTCAGAATACCCCAGAACAAGACGCGGTGCTGGTATTTCGCCGGGACATTGAAATACGAGAAAATCAAGACAAAGACAAATATATTGTCAACACTCAACGATTTCTCCAACAGATACCCGGCAATCCACGTCAATGCGACTTCTTGACCCTGAAAATACCACAACCCGCCCCAGAAAATCAGCGATAAGCCGACCCAGAACGCGCTCCAAAACGCCGCCTCTTTAACGGTTACTTTATGAGCTTCGCGGTTAAACACGCCCAGGTCAAGGGCGAGCATACCCAGCACGAACAGGTTGAAAATTACCCAGAACTCCCAGTGTCCTGTCGCTATAGATGCATTTTCCATCCGTCAACTCCTCGGGAAGCGTGGAAATAAAGAACCTCACCACAAGGATATATTCCCACTTTATATGAAAAAACCTTCGGTTACAGTGATGAAAACCGAAGGCTCTTTGCAACAAAAAAACCTTCGGCTCCCATGTGATTATGGGTTTGCCGAAGGTCTCGTAAATCAACAGTGGAATGTTGATTGATGGAACCGGGGATATACCCGTATTGACGATTCCATCGCCGACAACCATTGTCGGTCACTACTCCCCTTCTTGACACATACATTTACGTCATGGTGACAATAAGTGTACGCCTATTGCCCCGATACGCAAAATCCTTAGTAATCTGCCATCGGTTGGTCATCGGGATAGTCGGGTTGGTCGTAATCTGCCGCCGTTTCCCCGTTTTCACCCACTACCGTGACTTTGACAGTGGCATTGACTTCCTGGAAAACGTTGACAGTCACATCAAAATCGCCCAGATTCTTAATGGCTTCATCCAACACGACGCGGCGGCGTTCCACTTCCTGACCGAGCTTTGCCGTCAAGGCTTCGGCGATTTCGGTGCTGGTAACCGAGCCGTACAACCGCCCTTGTTCACCCACGCGCCGCTCAAAGGTCAAATGAATGGCGGAAATCGCGTTTGCCAACCCTTGCGCGGTGGCGAGGTCTTTGGCACGGCGGCGTTCTGCCGTTTTCTTAATCAATTCCGCTTGCTTCAACGCCCCTTTGGTTGCGGGGATCGCAAGGTTTTGCGGAATCAAATAGTTACGGGCGTAGCCGGGGCGCACTTCGACAATTTCACCGGCACTACCGACATTTGCCACGTCCTGGGTCAATACAATTTTCTGCATTTTCTATCTCCCGTACGGGAATCAGGCTCCCTATACGTATGAAGGGGACATTACCCCTTACCTCGTCTGATATGTAGGGTTTTGGCAGGGGTTTCCCCCTCCAAAAAGAAAGGGGTGGCGCAGACGGAACGCCCAACCCCTTTGTGACAACCGTGTTAGCATACGGAAAACCAACAATTTTGCAAGTTTTTGGCGTATGTACCTATCTTCTGCTTACGCTATCATTTCTGACCGGCTTTCTGCTATACTTTCGTCATACTTGTAACGGATGTTCATGGGAGTCTGGTTTATGAATGTCACCACTCTATTTCGCCCCCTTACTGCCGCCGAGTTTCAGGATATGGCGGAAAAAGGATTGTTCGCGCCCGACGTGCGTCTTGAATTGATAGACGGAAGGATTGAGGAAATGTCACCCGTTGGGCATAAACATGCGGCAGTCGTAAATCGGATTGCGGAGTATTTTTTTATTTCATTAGGTACTCAATTCAGCTACAGCATCCAAAATCCCGTGTTGTTACTGGATGATACCCAACCGCAACCCGATTTTATGGTGTTGCGCCGCGATGAAGATTTTTATGAAGATGCCTTGCCTACAGCAGAAGATACCCTTTTAGTTGTTGAAGTGAGTGACACCACCTTAGACAAAGACTTAAATGTGAAATTGCCGCGATATGCCGAGGCAGGTATCCCGGAAGTATGGATTGTGAATGTTAATCATTCCACCATTCTCCAATGCCACACCTTGCAGGATGAACAGTACGTCCATCAACAATCCTATGCACCGGGCGACTTGATGGATACCACACTTGGTCTACAAGTATCTGTACACGATCTTCTAAAATAGTCTGTCAAAATCAAAAACGCGGGCGCAATGCGTCCGCGTTTTTGATTTCGCTTGGTTTAGTAGCGTTGCAGAGTGGTCATAAACGGGGTTAGGCGGAACATTGCCAAGCCGAAGGGCATCAGAATGATGGTGGCACACAGCGCGTATGCCGCCGCCATCCATAGTCCGCTCCACCACCACCCGATAACCAGGAAGTAGATGGCACGCACAAAGAAGTTACGCTGGGGCAGGTCACTTTCGATGACTTTTGTGAAATCCCCTTCCTGAATCACCTTCAACCGGCGTTGCGGATTTTGTAGGGCGATGACCTGCGGAATGTTGTTCAACAATGCCATTCCGATAGGCAAACCGATGATGGTGGCATTCAAGAACCATGCCACGCTCACCACCAACGCGCCCAGCCATGACCCCACAAACAGAAACCACAGTATTTGGACTAAACAGCCCGGCTCGTCGCGCATTTCTTCAACAATTACGGAACGAGGGGATGTTGATTGTTCATTCATTGGTACGTCTTTCCCTTTCATACGGATACACCTGACCCTGAAACAATCTTGTCAGGTACTAAGAATCTATACGGATTGCTTATCGTAAGGTTGCAATCTTGATGTATCTATGAGATTCAAACCTATGAACGCGAAGTCCGCCCTCAAATGACTGGTTTTACCGTTCCCTAAACTCACTGTTTCCTCTCTTTCCGCCGTTTCTGTCGTTTCTGCCTTCACTGTCGTGGCTTCCGTTCACTGACCACTAGTCCCTATTCACTATCCCCCGCCTTTCCCTCTTACCCCCCATTTGGCGTATAATCCCCCTATATGACCCTTGAATCCGTTCTCAACTTTCTCAACCTCATTATCTCGTCCGCCAATTTGCTGTTGGCATTCTCGTTGGTGGTCTACGTATTTCTGCACAATTTATGGAGCAGTGTTGCCCGTACCTTTGCCGCTCTCATGGGCTTTGTCTCCATTGTCTATGCCAGCGATATTGTGATGAGCAGTGGCTCGTTGGAAGGGATAGACCAGATTGCATGGTTGCGTTTTCAATGGATTGGGATTGCGCTTGTTCCTGCCGCTTACCTCCATTTTAGTGATGCCCTGCTTCGTACCACGAATGCGTATAGCCAACGGCGGCGAATGATTATGGTGTTGAGCTATCTGATTGGTGCGGTCATTGCGGTACTTGCGCTTTTTACAGATACCATTGTCACCAATCTGGTCAATTACGAACCCTGGGCACCCCAACTTGCGCCCGGTCCCGGCTTTTGGGGCTTTGTCTTTTACTTTTTTCTGACCTCCGGCTGGGGCTTTGCCAATACGTTATGGGCAAGGTCCCGTACCTTGACCCACACCAGCCGTCGCCGTATGACCTATCTCGTTGCCAGTTTCGCCGCGCCGGGGTTGGCGGTCTATCCCTACTTGATTCTGGCAAGCGTGCCATTCCCTACCGCGATTGTTTCATGGGTGGTATTAGTCTTAAACCTTGTCGGGAATATCGGGGTTGCCGCCCTGACAACGGTGATGGCATATAGCGTTGCCACGCAGGGGAGTATTTCGCCGGATCGCGTCGTTAAACGGAGCTTCCTTACGTTTATTTTGCGTGGTCCTACATTGGGGCTGTTTATTTTATTGATTATTCTGGTGGTTCCCCGTGTCGAAAGTATCTTTGGTGCGCCCCGCGAAACCTTCCTGATTTTTACCATCGTTGGCGGCATTATCTTCTATCAGGTGGTGCAGAAACTTCTGCGCCCGGTGGTAGACTATCTTGCCTATCGGGACGACCGTGAAGAGGTTGCCCTTCTGCGCTCATTGGATGATCGCCTGATTACAACGGGGGACTTGCAACAACTACTGGAAAACCTGCTTACGGCGGTCTGTGATTTATTGCGGGCGCGGAACGGTGCGGTGGTGTCGCTCATCGGGCAGAACGGGTCGGGCGTATTGATGACCGAAAGCGAGGCAGGAGATCGGGATGCTGTGCGTACTATTATCAACAGCCTAAATATTGCCTCTCTGCTCCAACCCGCCACAGTCACCTATGCAGTGCGCCCCCCTGAAAACGGATTGCGCGGCACACCCTATGGGTTGCGTCCCTCGCCCCAACTGCCCGATGATATTTCAACATGGGAGCTATCCGATAGTTACCGTATTTTGCCCCTTCGCGCAGATGATGGCGAAAGTGTATTGGGCTTTCTGATCGTAGAGCCGGGGCGCGAAATGCAACCTCTGAGCGACCGTGAAAAGCGGCTCCTGCGCCAATATGTACAACAGGCGGAGTTGGCATTGCAAGACCGTCGCTTGCAAGAAAATGTCTACGGTTTGTTGCGCCAGTTGACCCCCCAAATGGAAACGCTCCATCGGTGGCGGGCAGATGCACCTGTTCCGCAAGAGAATGTGGAGCAACCGGAGGGGGCAACCACCCCCATCACCGACGAAAGTTTCAACCAATGGGTGCGGGATGCATTAACCCACTACTGGGGCGGTCCGCGCCTCACCGAAAGTCCACTGTTGGCGTTAAATGTAGTGCGTTCGCGTTTGGCGGAACATGACAACAACCCAGCCAAAGCCCTCCGTGCTGTGCTGGGCGATGCTTTGGAAATGATAAAGCCCGAAACCGAACGGGATATGAGCACTCCCGGCTGGCTGTTGTACAACATTCTGGATTTGAAATATGTACAGGGGCGGCGGGCGCGGGATGTTGCCAATCGCCTTGCCATGTCCGAATCGGATTTATACCGCAAACAACGGGCGGCGATAGAGGAATTGGCTAAGGCAGTGGGGCAGATGGAGGAAGCAATGGGGGAGCGGGGGTAAGTTCGAGCAAAAATCGGTAATGGGAGGGACGACCATATAGGTCGTCCTTCTTTATTTTAGAAAATCAAGGCATTGACGAATGATTCGGGGTAATTTTATACTTGAACCTTGCTAATGACTTTGTGTTGCTACGAGAGGAATTTTCCCTGTGTCCTATATTCACACCATCGCCCCGGAAGATGCCGCCGGAACCCTTGCCGACCTCTATCAAGCCGATTCGGAATCGCTTGGTTATATCCCCAATTACACCCGCGCCTTCAGTCTGCGCCCCGAAGCCAACGCCGCCTGGCGGCACCTGATCAAAGCCATTCGCACCCCGATAGCACTACGCCGCTACGAACTGGCGACCATTGCGGCGGCTCGTGCCATGCACTGTCAATACTGCACCCTGGCGCATGGTAGTATCCTTAAATCCAACTTCTTTTCGGGGGAAGAAGTCTCCACCCTCATCAAAGATTACCACCATGCCGGACTCCCGCCCGATGAAGTTGCCGTTATGGAGTTCGCCGAAAAGGTAACGCTCAATGCTTCGCGTATCACGCCTGAAGATGTAGACACATTGCGGTCGCATGGATTGAGTGACGGTGAGATTCTGGACGTGATTCTTACCGCCGCCGCTCGCGCCTTTTTCAGCAAATTGCTGGATGCGACGGGTGCTCTTCCCGATGAAGTCTACGATGAATTCGCTAAGGAATTGGAGCAATCGCAACCATAAATAAACGCTAAAAAGCGCGTAA
>CBKYSX010000085.1:0-9888 GCA_966690745.1 uncultured Ardenticatenales bacterium | reverse complement strand
ATCTACATCCAGTGGCACCATTCTGTTGATTGCTACAGTGGTTGCCTTGTTGCTCGCCAAGATCCCCGCCACCGCCCCGCTCTATTTCGTGGTGTTGGAAAGTTATATCACGATTGACACGGGGCTGTTCCATATCGAAGAAAATGTCCTCCATTGGATCAATGATGGCTTAATGGCAATTTTCTTCCTGTTGGTGGGGCTGGAAATTAAACGGGAAGTCGCGGCAGGGGAATTATCGAACCCCCGTGCCGCGCTGTTACCGATTGCCGCCGCGATTGGCGGGGTGGTCGTTCCCGCCCTCATCTATGTGGCGTTCAATTTCAACGGGGATGGGTTCCGGGGCTGGGGCGTTCCGATGGCAACGGATATTGCCTTCGCTCTGGGGTGTCTGGCACTGTTGGGTAAACGGGTTCCCTTCTCGCTCAAAGTGTTCCTCACCGCCGTTGCCATTGTGGATGATTTGATTGCCGTGTTGGTCATTGCGATTTTTTATTCCGGCGGGTTGAACTTTGCAATGCTGGGGCTGGGTTTCCTGGTGCTGGGGGTGTTGGTGGCGGCAAATGTGCTGGGTATCCGTACCCTAACCCTTTATCTGGGGCTGGGTCTGATTGTCTGGTACGCCTTTCTGGAATCAGGCGTTCACGCCACGATAGCGGGCGTATTAATTGCACTGACCATTCCGGCGCGGTATGCGATTGATGACCGTGCTTTTGCCGATAAAATGGAAGCATTGTTAGAACGATTTAAAGGGTCGCTGGAACATCCTACCCGCACCACAAATGAAGCACGGTTATTAACCGATGAACATCAGAACAACCTGATTCAAGGGATGGAAACCGCCAGTGAGCAAGCACTTGCCCCCCTGCAACGGTTGGAACATCAGTTACACACTCCCGTTCAATTTATCATTATGCCGATTTTTGCCCTCGCCAACGCCGGGGTCAGTCTGAATCTGAACGGCTTTGATGCCACAGAAACCGCGGTGGCATTGGGAATTGTGCTGGGGTTAGTAGTGGGCAAGCCGATTGGCATTCTGGCGGGTTCGTATCTGGTGGTTCGGGCAGGGTGGGCAGAACTGCCCGGACGTACCGGCTGGAATCATATGGTGGGCGCAGGAATTCTGGCAGGGATTGGCTTTACCATGTCCCTGTTCATCGCCTCGTTGGGGTTTGGCGAGGGAAGCGAATTGCTCAATAGTGCCAAAATTGCCATTCTCGTCGCCTCGCTGATTGCGGGTGGGGTCGGTATGACCTATCTGAGCCGGGCAAAGCCCTTACCGGATCGGGTTGTCACCGTACCGGATACTATAGAGGCGGAACCAACATAAGATAAGTTCTGAAATACAAAACGGGGTGTGTAGCATAGTGGCACACCTCGTTTTGTGTTTGTTAATTTACTTGGTGAAAATGAATCTATTGATTTTACTTCACCCGCACCATCACGGCATCGTACGCCGCCCTATCGGTGGCGGGGGTTCCTTCATCGGGTCGCCATCCACCCGTAAGGGTATTCCCATCTGCACTCAGCGTTCCGCTATAGGTGGCTCCTAAGCCGGAATGAATCACCGTACTACCTTGAACGTCCCATTTATAATCAAGCACTTCGCCTGACATGCTGGAATAAACGTGGGAAGGGAAAGTCTGTGTTTCTGCATTGTAGGCAATCAGTTCAATGCTCTGAAAGGTGCTTCCCTTAAAGGTAATTTCCCCTTCTGATTTAAGGAACATCCCGTCCAATATCCATTCAAACGTATTCCAGCCGGTGATGTTGTCTTCATCGGATTCCAGTGTGCGTCCTCTGAGCTCCCATTTGCCAATGAGCGGGGCAAAGCGATAGAAGGCTAAGGTTACGGTATCGTTTTTGGTCATCTTAGTTCTCCTTTGGGGTGGCATCGAATTTTTTGACAAGGCTAAGGGGTGCTTGAATCCGCCACGCATCGGTGATGAGTTCGGTTAATTCGTCGTTCTCGATTTCGGGCAGACGCACAAGAATGGCAGGGTAGCCGTTATAATGGGCAGTAGTGAAAAATTTATCAGGGTCAGACTTGAGGAGAAGTTGTTTTTCCCCTTCGCCATTCACCCGCACGGCGAGTACATTTGGTTGGGGAAGGCGGGGTTGTTTGGGTGCGACCCGTTCCAAATAGGTCCAGGCAATGAGTTTACCCTTGACACGATAGCCCTCGCCATCTTGCACCACTTCGGGCAGGGTGAGGGCAATGCGACGCACATCTTCCTGATTGCTCATGGGGTGATTCCTTTCCGGTAGATGCTCCCATGATAATGGGTGGGCGCGTCATGGAAAGGAGAGTAAATGTGCGTATAGGAGAAATTATGAGGCTTCCTGCACGGCATCGAATTTCTTTACAAGATTTTTTGGAGCTTGCCCACGCCAAGCATCAGTAATGAGTTCGGTGAGTTCGTCTAACGCAATGGCGGGCAGGCGCACTAACACGGCGGGATAGCCGTTGTATTGAGTTGTGGTAAAAAATATGGCAGGATTGGAGGCAAGCAGAAGCTGTTTTTCGCCTTCCCCACTGACGCGCACTACCAGTACATCAAAATGGGGGATGCGGGGCTTTTTAGGCGCTACCCGTTCATAATAGATCCAGACAAAAGGCTTGCCTTTAATGATATAGCCAGTACCTGTCTTATCTTGCACGGTTTCCGGCAAAGCGAGGGCGATACGTCGCACGTCCGATTCGTCGCACATGGGATGGTTCCTTGTTTATACTTGCTCCCATGATAACGGATACGTGCGTCAGACGAACGTGCGAATTTTCTGGATTATGGAGTGATAGTTATGAAGGCAAAGGAGGAAGCAATGACCGATTATTTTAATGACTTCAAAGAAGAACATATTCTCACCCATTACGCGCTCCGATTCGATGGATATGCCTATCGGGAAGCGACAAGGTTCGACGAGAATGAGGCATTTGAGGATTTTCTCAGCACGGGGCAATGGAATATTACAACGGAAGAACAGTTAACGGCGTTTTTCTTACTTCAACGATTCTTAATGAAATGGGGAGGCGAGTATTTAAGCGAACGGGGAAAAGAGTGGCGTGCGTTTCGCTCCCTATTTTTACTAACCTGTGAGTATGAAATTCCCCCGAAATATCGCTTTAACGGAGAATATGAGGTATGGGAAAAGAAATATCGCCCGCGCCATGCCGAATGTGTTCAAACAATCCGTCATATACATGACACTACGGATTATGACGACTCTGTGATTTTCAGAGAATGAGGTATGGCTATCTATGCGCTGGCATACGTATAGAAAATGGGAACCGGAAACGTTCCGGTTCCCATTTCATCGTTTTTATTTCTCGTGACCGGGTTCCAGTGCCGCCTCCAGCACCTGCGGAATCTCCTCTGCCAGCACAAAGGTCATTTGTTCGCGTACTTCGGCGGGCAAGTCGTCCAAATCCACTTCGTTGCGCTTGGGCAGGATAATGGTATCCAACCCGGCGCGATGGGCGGCAAGAATTTTTTGTTTGATACCGCCCACAGGCATCACCCGCCCCCGCAGGGTGGCTTCGCCCGTCATTCCCACATTGGATTTGACATGGCGGCGCGTGAGGAGAGAAACAATCGCTGTTACCATTGTCACCCCTGCGCTGGGACCATCCTTGGGGGTGGCTCCGGCGGGAACGTGCAGGTGAATATCGTGCTTGTCGAAGAAATCGGGGGCAATGCCCAACGATTCGGCTTTGGAACGCACCCATGAGAGCGCAATTTGTGCCGATTCTCGCATGACTTCCCCTAATTGACCCGTAATTGTCAATCCCTTATTCCCCGCCATGCGGCTGGCTTCGATAAAGAGGATGCCGCCACCAAAAGCCGTAGCGGCTAAGCCGGTGGCAACCCCCGGCGTTTCCAAACGGTCGGCGACTTCGTTATAAACTTTGGGCTTGCCCAGATAGGTAACAACATCATCGCCATCCACCACCACTTTTTCAGCAAGATCGCCCGCCGCTACTTTGGTGGCAACCTTTCGCATTACCGAGCCGATTTCCCGTTCGAGGTTCCGAACCCCCGATTCGCGGGTGTATTCGTTTGTAATGCGGAACAAGGCATCATCGGTGAACTCAATCTCGTCCGTGCGGAGCGAATTGGCTTCCAATTGGCGCGGAATCAGATAATCCCGCGCTATCTGCAATTTTTCTCCTTCGGTGTAGCCATCCAGATAAATAATTTCCATCCGGTCGCGTAGCGGGGCGGGAATCGGTTCCAATTCGTTGGCAGTGGCGATGAACATCACATTGGAGAGGTCAAAGTCCACATCCAGATAATGGTCGCGGAAGGTGTTGTTTTGTTGCGGGTCCAGCACTTCCAGCAATGCCGATGTTGGGTCGCCCCGGAAATCCCGCCCCAGCTTGTCAATTTCGTCCAACATGAAGACCGGGTTGCGAGATTCTTCCCGTTTCAACGCCTGCATAATGCGTCCGGGCATGGCACCAATGTAAGTACGGCGGTGTCCGCGCAATTCGGCTTCGTCCCGCACCCCGCCCAGGCTCATGCGGGTAAATTTGCGCCCCAATGCCCGCGCAATCGAACGCCCGAGGCTCGTTTTCCCCACGCCGGGAGGACCCACCAGACAGAGAATTGCCCCGGTTGCCGGGGTGGGAACGCTGGTCGGGTCAATCTCGTCCGGGTCTTGCGCCGCCATATGCCGCTCCATCGCCAGTTTCCGCACCGCCAGATATTCGATGATGCGGTCTTTGACATCTTCAAGGTCGTAATGGTCGGCATCCAGCACTTCGCGGGCGTTTTTGATGTCCAGGTTATCGGGCGTGATTTCCGTCCAGGGTAATTCCAACAGCCAATCAATATAGCCTTTAATGACGGAATATTCTGCCGCCTGGGGCGGCATTTTTGCCATACGGTCTAATTCGCGCATGGCTTGCTGTTGGGCTTCTTCGCTCATGCCCCGCGTCAGAATCCGTTGGCGCAGTTCGTCTACGACCGCAATATCGTCGCTGTCGCCCAACTCTTTCTGAATCGCCTTCATCTGTTCGCGCAGGTAATACTCCCGTTGCATCCGCTCCATTTCGCCCTGTGCTTCGTTCTGAATCTTTTTGCCCAATTCCAGCACTTCCAGCTCGCGGTTAAGGGTGCGGGTCAGGCTACGAAGCTTTTCGGCAACATCATCTGCTTCCAGAATTTGTTGCGCTTCGGGAATCTCCATACGAATGGAGGTGGCGATGAGGTAGGCAAGCTGGCGGGCATCATCGGCGTTTTCCGCCGCCATCAGCAATTCATCGGGCAAATGGGGAACCAGTTCCACCATGCGCCCGAATTGCGCCACCAGATTACGGCGGAGTGCCTCCAATTCAACATTAACATCCATCCGTTCGGGGTGAACTTCCACACGGGCTTGCAGATAGGGTTCTTCGGCGATCCATTCCACTATCCGAATCCGTTTCAACCCTTGAATGATGAGACGCACACTGCCATCCGGCGCACGGAGCAAACGATGCACCATCGCTACGGTGCCAATGGTGTAGACATCATTCTGACCCGGTACATCAATTTCCGGGTCCAGCATGGCAACCAAACCAATCAGCCGATTGCCCGCCACTGCCGCATCCACCAGACGAATGGAGCGGGGTTGGTCGGCACTTAACGGTAATACGGTTTGAGGATAAACCACCGTATTCCGCAGAGGCAGAATTGGCAGAATTTCGGGTATTTCCAGTTGCTCTTCTTGTTGTTGAGACGATTCTTCAGTCGTATCACCCTCTACAGGTTCGACCAATAGGGTTTCGTCTAATTCAGTTGTTTCCAGGGTCACAAGGGACTCCTCTTAAAATTGCGTATTGTCTGTTGTTAAACGGTGGTTTTTACAAATTTTGACTCGAATTGCACCTTATCTCATACCAAAACCATTCCGTCTTACAGCCATTTCAATAGATTGCGGGAACAGGTGTGCAAAACCACGCGCCGGGAACGTTTATCCTATGAATTGTACTCTTTTAGGCGGGTTTTGAGTGTGCAGTTGCACACACTCCATAAAACTCGTGTTGGATATTCTAACATACCCACCAAGAGCTACAACTTTGCAAAGGGATGGTTCGGGGTTCGTGCTGTAAATATCTTTGCTGTTTCGGACGAATGTTCACCTGTAGGATTGAATTCCACAGATGAACCTGATATACTCGCCTATGGCATGAACCCGCCTTCACAGTTTGCTCATTAATATTTCATATAACTGCTATGAGATTAGAGCAGAACCGGCAAGGCACCCCTAAAATTTTTCATTATGTAATGAAACTTTTTAGAGGTGGTATACGTATTTCGCACTATGATAATGCCCTTATCTGTCGTGTTATACGTTCCTATCCATCCTTCACCTAAACGGGAGGCTTACCCATGAGACGGTACTTCGCTGATTCTGAGAAGATGTCCGGTCGTTCCACTCCCACCCTCCTTGATACAGATACCGCCTTTACCGATAGACGAAGTATACCCGATGATGAGGAGATTCCCCGTCAACGGTCAGCCCGTAACCCCGCCGCCGCAGATGTACGGGTTGACGACACGGTAAGCCTCTATCTGCGCGAAGTAGCGGCAATTCCTCTATTGACCGGTGAAGAAGAGGTACATCTGGCAAAGAAGATGGAATCGGGACGTGAATCCGCCGCCACCTTAAATGCCTACCCGAAGATGGAAGATTGTTATGCGTTACAACGCGCCGTGCGCGAAGGCGAAAGCGCGCGCCAGCACCTGATTAAAGCCAATTTCCGGCTGGTGATTTCGATTGCCAAACGGTATACGGGGCGGGGGGTTGGCTTTTTAGACCTGATTCAGGAAGGCAACATCGGGTTGATTCGGGCGGTGGAGAAATTTGAATACCAACGGGGCTTCAAATTCAGCACCTATGCAACCTGGTGGATTCGGCAGGCGGTTACCCGTGCCATTGCGGATCAGGGGCGCACGATTCGGATTCCGGTTCACATGACGGAACGGATTAACCGCGTTCACCGTGCCACCCGCGAATTGGTGCAACAATTGGGGCGTGACCCCTCCGTCGAAGAACTTGCCGAACGTCTGGAAGTCACGGTAGGACGGGTAGAACACCTGCTGAAAATCGCGGAACGTCCGCTTTCTCTTGAAATGCCCGTTGGCGAAGATGAAGAAAGCCAACTGGGGGACTTCATTGAGGATACGATTACGGTTGCTCCGACCGATGCCGCCACCTACCAACTGATGCGCGAGCATATGATTGAAATCCTCGCCGCCCTTTCTGCCCGCGAGGGGCGTGTGTTGCAAATGCGCTTTGGTCTGCGCCATGGACGACCCCACACCCTTGAAGAAGTCGGACACAAATTCGGGGTCACGCGGGAGCGGATTCGTCAGATTGAGGCAAAGGCGATGAAAAAATTACGCCACCCACGCCGGGCGAAGACGCTGAAGGATTATTTAGGTTAACTGTGACGGTATTGAGTATTGGGTATTGAGAAGACGACACCTCCGTTTCTCAATACTCACTTCTCAATACACTTTCCCCCCTGTTTTGGTGTACAATCTGATTGGTTGAAACTTTCGCGCCCCCACTTGCGTAGAGGGGTAGTGCCTGTGCAATTATGCGAGGTTCAACACACAACAGATGACACTAACTCAGGCTGATCAAGAAAAAGTATGGGTAGAAGCGGCAATGAACGGCGACCGCGACAGTTTCGCGGCGTTGGTAGACGCTTATAAAAACCCTGTGTATAACTTGTGCTATCGGATGTTGGGGTCTCCCACCGAAGCCGAAGATGCGGCACAAGAAGTGTTTGTAAAGATGTATCGTCGCTTGCCCACCTATGACCCGACCCGTAAACTCGCGTCATGGGTGCTTTCGATTGCTTCCCACCACTGTATAGATATGATTCGCCGTCGCCATTTGCAGACGACGGATATCGAAGATATGCCGGAGTGGAAGCCGTTGGTCAGCGACAAGCCGCAACCCGATAAGCAGTTTTTAGCCGATGAGCAGGAAGCGCGAATTCAGGCATTGGTAAATCAATTAGAACCCCAATACCGGATTCCGCTGGTTATGCATTACTGGAATGATTTGCCGTACCAAGATATTTGCGATGCCACGGGGCTGAGCCTGAGTGCAGTCAAAAGTCGCCTGCACCGCGCCCGCCTGAAATTGGCAGAGTTGATGCGTACCCAAGCACCGGACTTAATTCCGATGTTGGGCGCAACGACCGAATCCGAACGCGAAAGCGTGGGGGCATAGAAGGAAGATGAAAGCAACGATGTGTGATGAGATGCCGGAAATGATTTCGCGCTATCTCGATGATGAATTGGATGAGGTGGCACGAACGCGGGTGCGCCGCCATGCGGTCGCCTGTGCGATGTGCGGTCCGCTGTTTGTCGAATTACAAGCGGTGGATTCCCTCTTTAAGAACGCGCCGATGATGCCTGCGCCGGAGGGGTTCACCGAACGAACGGTGACTGCCGCGTTTCAATCCTCTTTTCAAGAAAATCTTCGGGTGGGATTGATAACCCTGTTGCTTTCGACGGCGGTGTTGCTGGGCTTCCTCCTGTTTGCCAATATGGCAACCCTGAGCGCGTGGTTCTCGCCCGATGTACTAAGCGGAGCCGATTTGTGGATTCCGCAGATGATTGAAACCCTTCAGGTGTTCGGGCGGGTTATGTTCGGCGCATTGCTGACGCTTGGCGAAGTGCTGGCGGCTCCGTTGGCGATAATGTCCATTGGTGGGTTGGTGTCTGCCTATCTGCTGATGGAAGTGCTGAAGCGGACGCGGGTGCAGATGACGGCGTAGGGAGTGCATATTGCATGGTGCACAAACGACAAAAGCCGGTTCCGGGATTCCTTACATTTTGCAATACTCTGAGATAAAGAAAGCGGGAATGGGCAGCTACCTATTCCCGCTTTTTGTTATTGATTTAGGCATTCAAAAATAATATACGTTTCCGCTATAAACAGGTGTGCCGCAATGGATTTTGCTAATGTCAGCATGGTGGCTCACAAAATCAACGGGTAAAACCTCTGATACTTCCAATACAAAACCTCGGAAATTAAAAGTTCAACGCGCTTCTTCAAATGTTGTTAAACGTTCAAGAATGTAAAAGCCATGTCCTGAGCGATGATTCCAAAATATTGATACTGATTCAGTAGCCCTGGGTCAAGAGGTTCCATTACATAAAAGGTCCCATTCCTTGACCCGCCGCTACATCTCCCCTTCCCCTCATGGAGAGGGGTTGGGGAGTGAGGTTGCCGCCTTTCCTACGCCGCGCCCAATGCCATCGTCACATCAAAGGTTTCGCCATTGCGAAGCACGGTAACAGTGACGCTTTCCCCCGGCATACTGGACATAATAATCATTTGCAGGGTGTCCCGGTCGGTCAGGGTGCGTCCGTTAATCGCCGTAATCACATCGCCCGCTTGAATCCCCGCCTGCGCCGCCGCTCCGTTCGGCACAATATCGCGGATAAATGCGCCATCTGTGACCTCCACTCCCACTTCAGCGGCAATCTGCGAATTCAGCGTAATCAAATCTACACCCATATAAGGACGTTCGGCATAGCCCCGTTCGATAATCTGGCGCACGATACCCCGCGCCATGTTGGAAGGAATCGCAAAGCCCAGTCCTTCCGCCTGACTTTGCCCGCCGCGCACCACCATTGTGTTAATCCCGATAACCTCGCCATTGGTATTCACCAATGGTCCGCCGCTATTGCCATGATTAATGGCGGCATCGGTCTGGAGCAGACCAAAGAGGGTATCCAGGGTGCGGTTATAGCCGCTCAAAATGCCGGTGGTGACGGTGTTCTGGTATTCGCCCAATGCCGAGCCAATGGCAATCACCGGTCCGCCCAACGGAATCGCGGAAGAATCGCCCCATGCGGCAACGCCCGGCAAGTCGCCTTC
>CBKYSX010000084.1:0-9902 GCA_966690745.1 uncultured Ardenticatenales bacterium | reverse complement strand
CCCACATTTTTATACCCGGCGGCAAGTTCCACGCCCCGCTTTTTGTTTGGGGGCAGGTCTGCGCCACTACTAACCGTTTTCTCCCGTTCCCAGCGTCCGCCTTCGGCTTGCCGCCACCCCGCCGCCGTTGCCGCCGCTTCAATCACTTTGGGCAACGACACCCCCGGCGGTAACAACGATTGGGTAGATAATACCGACCCCTCGCGGAAACAGTTTTGTAGGCGCAGCTCTACCGGGTCAATCCCTGTTACCGCCGCCAGTTTGTTCATCTGACATTCGGCGGCGAAATGCCCTTGCGGTGCGCCAAAACCCCGGAACGCCCCCCCCGGCACATTGTTGGTATAAACGGTATAGGCATCTACGTGCGCGTATTGCCATTCATACGGTCCGAGCGAGGTCAACAAGCCGTTCCGTAGCACTTCGGGCGAAGTGAAGGCATACGCGCCACAATCCTGAATCACCTCTGCCCATGCCGCCACCAGCCGTCCCGACCATGTAGCCCCCCATCGGGTGCGAATCGTGTAGGCATGGCGTTTGTGGTGTCCAATAATGCTTTCTTCGCGACTCCAGATGATTTTGACGGGGCGATTCAGTTTCCATGCCGCCAACGCCAGCACAATCTGAATACTCATATCCTCCCGCCCGCCAAACGCGCCCCCGATGGCACTATACTCTACCCGTATCTGTTCCTCCGGCAGATTCAGTGCGTGGGCAATCTGGCGACGGTCTTCATGCATCCATTGCCCCGCCACATTTACCACAATCTGCCCGGTGCTTTCATCCATATACGCCGTTCCGGCTTCGGGCTGTAAATAGGCGTGTTCCTGCATTCCGGTGCGATAGGTCCCTTCAATCCAGACATCACAATCGGCAAGGTAGGCATCAATCGGGTCACTGCCCACGCGGATTTTATCGTGTGCCAGAATGTTGCTGTTGCCCCGTTGCGGATGCAGTACATAAGCGTCCGGTTGCATCGCGGCGATGGGGTCGCTGAGAACGGGCAAATCTTCGTATTCTACCTGAATCAAATCGCGTCCCTCGGCGGCGATTTGTTCCGTTTCCGCCACTACCACTGCTACAAAATCCCCTTCAAAGCGCACCACATCCCCGCACAGTACGGGCTGATCAAAGAGAATCAAGCCCCGTTCATTTACAGGGACATCTGCCGCCGTAAAGATGGCGACCACGCCGGGGTGCGCTTTGGCGCGGGTTGTATCTATACTTTTGATACGGGCATGGGGACGGCGGGCAAACAATACCTTCATCCATGCTTGCCCCTCGTGGTCAATATCGCCGGGGTAGCGTGTTTGCCCCGTCACTTTAGCAACCGCTCCGTAGCGGGATTCACTGCTCCCGATGGCGCGAAACGTTGACATAAATTTTTCTCCATTGAAATCCTATGGCTGTATGGTATAACCGAATGGGGAAAGTAGAAAAGAGGGGAGAGCAGAGAAAGTGTTGTTTCTCCTTTCCCTTACCTCTTTCTCTTGGTGTTTTAATACAAATGTTCTATGGTCGCTTTAGCCGATATGAAGGAGCAGACCTATGAGCATCCAACCCCTCATCAGTGTTCGTGATGTATCCGCCAGTATTCGTTTCTATACGGAGTTGTTAGGATTTACCCTTGAAGGCGACCCTCTACCGGGGCAAGACGGGCACCCTGTTTTTGCGGTGGTTCGGTATGGCACGACCCGGCTAAACTTAGACCATACCGAATATGATGAATTACCACCCAATGTTCCTGTAGGGATAGGGGTAGACCTCTATGTATCGCTGGATGCGGATGTGGATATTGAGGCGTTGTATGAACGGGTACAAGCGGGGGGTGTGACCATTATTCAATCGTTACGCCCGCAATTCTGGGGCGATAAGCGTTTTGTCATTCAAGACCCCGATGGCTACCGCCTGTCCCTTGCCCAAAATGTCCGTGCCGTTTCGCATGATGAGATGTCAGGACATACACAGAAATATTAGGGTCATTGTTTCCGTAAACGTTTGAAAGTGCTGACCTACTAAAGGGCGACCACAAGGGTACGCCCCTACAGGAGGTGCGGAAACTTACGTTAGCTCCTCCGGCGTAACCCATTCCGCTACCTTGCGGTGAGCAATGGCGCGGAATCGTCCCCAATCTTTCCAATAGAAAGGCAAGGTTTCCAGCGTAACGGCGACTTGCTCCAAATCGGTTAGCCCCACAACCGTCGTTTCGGCAATTTCATCATCATGGCTGGGCTGGAGCGGCGCATCACTGTACCCCAGCAAAAAAATATGGGTGGCGAAGGGATAATGCCCACCCCGATACCGGACATCGTAGCTGACAATCCCGACATAGCGGTGCACCGGCAAAATCAAGCCGACTTCTTCCCAAGGTTCCCGTTCCAACGCCTCCGCCACCGTTTCTTTCGATTCGATTCCGCCCGTCAATAATCGCCACCCCTTTGCGGGGTAATGGGCTTTGCGGTGCAACAACAACCCGCCGGGGCGGGGGAGCAAAAACATCACCTCGCCCCGCCGTTTATGCCATTTCTTTTGCCACGGGTGCCAAAAGAAGAATCCAACATTTAAAGGGATATGCACCGTCTGCGGCGTTCCATACTCTGCCCCCAGTTTGTCAATTTCTGTCCCGTCTAAAAACGGATTATCGAACATTCATCCCTTCCCTTCTGTCAAACCGTGCTATACTCTTGCCCGTCCCGCTATTGCACCACAAAGGTACAAAGCAGACAAAGACCCTGAGCAGGTCAATTCTGCTGTTTCAGAAAACAGGGCGGGTCAACAGGTTCATTTTGAGAAGCTCGCCATTCCCTGACCCACCCCTACAAGTCACTGACCACTAATCACTGCCGTTATGTATCTCCGAAGTAGCCAGGAACCCCGCCGCAAGAACAACTTCCGCCTGCGCATCTGGCTGTTGCTTGCCCTTGCATATGCCGCCACCGGGCTGGTCTATTTGCGCCAGGAACGCCCGATTGCGTTTATTGACCCGGTGCCGACCCCGGTGGTGACACCGACCCCTTCCACCATCGCATTGGCGGAAGAATTGTTGGCGCGGGGCGATTTGTATTGGCAACAGGGCAACCAGACCGCCGCCCGCGAATCCTATCAGGAAGCGGTCGCCGCTGACCCTGAATTGGCGATTGCCTATGCGCGGTGGGGAATGTTACTGACCCTGCAACTGAAAACCGAAGAGGCGTTGATTCGGACCACCCGTGCGGTAGAGCTTGCGCCCGATGACCCCGAAGTGTTGGTTCTGCATGGTATGGCATTGGAATGGTCGGGGCGCATCCCGGATTCGATTCGTTATTTTCAGGAGGCATTGGCGATTAACCCCGATTATGCTACTGCCCATGCCATGATATCCGAAGCCTATGTGGACAGCCAACGCTTTGAGGAAGCCCTTGCCTCGGCGCAACTGGCAACCGAATTGGAGCCGAACAATATGTGGGGCTGGCGCAATTTGGGCTGGGTCTATGAAAGTTTGGGTCGTTATAGCGATGCGCTGGTTGCCTATCAACGGGCGTTGGATATTCAACCCCTTTCGTATTTATATATGCGAATGGGGCGCAACGAATTCGCCAAAGCCGATGCGAATTATCAGCAGGCATTGGACTACTTCCGTCGTGCCACCGAAGTAGACCCCCGCAATCCACAGGCATATGCTGAATTGGGACGTGCCTACTGGTTGCTGGAAGATTACCCGACAGCCATTGAAACTTTGCAACAAGGGATCGAACAAGACCCCTCTTACGGGATTAACTACGCCTATCTAGGCTATGTTCATTATACCCAGCGCAATTTTGAACAGGCAATTGTCGAACTCCAACAGTCCATTAGTTTCGGGTATACCTCCGAAGCGGTTTACTACCACTTAGGGTTATCGTTGGCGTATCTGGAGGAATGTGATTCGGCAGTGGGGTGGCTGGAACGGGCGTTGGAAATTAATCCTGAATCCCAACCCGCTCAGAGCGGAATGCGCCTTTGTGTGCCGGGGTGGGGGACGACCACGGGAGGATAAAAATTAAAATCAATCGTATTTTGTTTGCACTTCCATTATTATGTGTTGGGGGTGTCCTCCTGCTCGGATGGTTTTATTGGTATGCGCCCTTAAATTGTAGCCAGGTTGTGGATAGTAGATTGCTATCACTATTGGAGGAACGTTTTACAGAATTAGAGTTACGTGACTGGATAGCGGCGCGGTATGGATTAAGTTTGGAAGATATTCGGGAAAGTCGTCTTGCAGAGGACGGGAAACATTGGATGTATTGGAGCATTGGCAATGTTTCGTATTCCATTAGGTATAAGGGCGGGCAAGTAGAAAGTGCTCATGTTTTTCGTAGTGGTTTGATACGTACATTTACAATGGACGATATTGTTGCCTGCTTTGGCGAACCTGAACATGCCCATGCTGTATGGATTCCCTTTGAAATGAGTTATACCCACTATACCCTGTGGTATCCATCGGATGGAATTGTTTTTCAAGGCAAAATCAAAATGAATAAACCGGAATTTGCAACAGATATAAAGAATGAATATTTTGAGCAATATGTTTTGTTTCGTCCTGTACCATTGACAGAGGCTGTAACAGCCGTTTATCCTTCATTCGGTGAAATGGACATCCAACGCTTATTAGACTACATTCAAACTTGGCAGGGAGATTGGGATACTATCAAAGTTCATGAAGAGCAATTCGGCTTTGATTGATATGTCATCATCTGGTATTGACAACTAATCCCACTTTTGCGACGATTGAAGCAGAATCCCCGTATAGCAAATAACGAGATTCTCTTCTACTCTCCTTTTCACAGCAATTCGTCGGAGGTCTTTGCCCATGAACGCCTTTCAACGTTTTTTCAAAACCATTCTCCCCAAAAAATGGGCGCATGAGATGGAAATGTCGTCGCGCCAATGGCTAGTGAAATGCCCGAATTGCGAGAAGGAAACCTCGATCTGGGAGATGGGCGGAATACGATGGGGCGCAAGCGGCAAAAGTGGCACACGGATAAAATGCTCGCAATGCGGCAAAAAATCGTGGGTGATTTTATATAAGAAGCAGGAAGTGCCTGTGCCTGAACGCGAAGTCGAATTTGATGAGATTGTGAATTGGTAAAGGGTGGCAAACCTGCAACAGAACCGGATTATGCTCTTAAATCATAAAAGGCATCACAATTGTGATGCCTTTTTTACATCAATTTTTACCAACGGTACATATTACTCCATCATCAATTGCAGTTCCTTTGCCCATTCGATATCCTCCTCGCGCAAGGGCGGAACAGGCGGCTTCTGATAATTCAACCGCAAATCAAAACGGGCGCGGCTGTAAAGTGCATGGAAAATAGAGTTTAATTCGACGATAGGTTCTTCGTCGCCGGGCAGAAGGGGCAAGGGAAACGGAGGAATGGGCTGGCGTATGCTGAAGGGGTAGAGTTGGGCGCGGGGGCGTTGTGCGCCGCGGCTGACAAGGATACGGTAATCACTTTCGACAGGCGGACCAACAATTGCCATCGGCTCTCCTGCGCGAAGTAAATCTATCTCTACGAGATTGGTACGATTGCGAAAAATTTGGTCTCGCTTTTCCTCATACTCACTCCGCCCTTGCGAATGAAGTTTGTTGACGGGGGAGAGCAGTTCAAACAATGTAACCAATTGACCCGTTTCAACTTCGTGAATTTCAAGAAAATTTTCTCCCACTTCATCATTCATCGGTACATCTACCTCTAATACGTTAACACTGGGCGTTAGTGGGGTACGTACCGGGCTTTGAGCAGAATGAGGTCCAATCACGGCAATATCGGGTCTGCCTATGAAAACAATATCGTCCGGTTTTAGGAAATAAGTGCGACGCTCCACGCCAATGTAATAGCGCGGAGCTACAAGCGGCGCAAGTGCATCTCGAATAGCGACAATCAAACTATTGTGGACATCTTGCCATAAGGCGGGATGTTCGAGATAGGGGTCCATGCCGGAAAATGGAGAACGCACCATTTTTAGCAAACCTTTCAATGCGCGGACATCGGGTGGTTCATAGTATGGCATGGATACGATGAACTTTGCAATCCCGATAAAGATAGGGTTATCTTATTCTTTTGTTACCTCCGCCAAAAGCCATTGCCGTAACGCCTCGCCTTCCAACGCTTGCTCATCCTCGCCCAGCACAATCGTAGCGCGGGTGTGTTCTACAAATTCAGCTTCCACCGCGCCCCGCCAATCCACCCCCTCAAAAATGCTTCCTTCAAAGGCGGTTTGATAGAGGAGCGCACCCCGCAAATCACATTTCACAAATTTGGTGTGAAACAAAGGCAAGCCGCGCATATCTGCACCTTGTAGATTGACACCATGAAACTGACTTTCCCACACGTCTGCCCGTATCAGACGTGCCGATGCGAGGTTACAGTCTATAAATGTGGCGTACTGTAATTCACTTTTGGCAAAATTACATCCTTCCATATCGCAATCACGAAAAGTGCAATTCACCAGATACGCCCCGGCAAAACTCGCCTCGCGAAACGTTATACGGGTAAAGGTACAACTATCGAACATGACTTCGATAAATTCCTGTCCCGAAAAATCCATATCGCTCATGTGTTGTTCTACGAGTTGTAGTTGCGTCCCTTTTTTGCCCCCTGAATTGAGCCATTCGGCATGGGCTTCCAGTTGGGGGGCAAGGGTTTCTAAGTTATCAGTCGTCATCGGCATACTCCGTCCTGTTGATCGGGGATGGCGTGGAACTTCTCTTTATTATCTATTATCAGTCAACTCTGTGCGTTGTTCAAGGATACCACACCACATTCCCGTCCAGCCCTGCGTTGGTAATCGCTGTTCGAAGTTGGGCGATATGAGCAGGGGTCATGTTTTGTGTATCAAGAATCACGTTTTCGCCGCGACTGATCTCTTTATTGATTTTCTGCATCGCATCATTCACCTGAAACGCACCTTGACCCGAAGGGGTTGTGGAGTAGAAGCCTTTCACATCCCATTTTTGCCCGTTGCCATCTATAAAATCAGGGCTGGGCGGAGTTTGGGCGGGCGGGGGAATAATCGGAGCCGGACGGGTCAACGGCGGAGTCAATCCTTGCCCTGCTCCGGTAGTAAAGCGATTTTCCAACGCCAACGCCACTTCGGCTTCGCGGCGTGACCCCGGCGTAATTTTACCCTTATCAGGGTCAAAAATCATATCCTCGTAGCGATGATAGTTGAGTGCGATGTAATTGCCATCTGCCCCGTAGCGGCGGGAGAGGTCCAGGGCTTCATCTACGGCGGCATCCCCGCCCCGCGCCAGAGACTGAATCAATTCTGGCGAGCCGCGTTCCAACAGGAACAAGCCATCAGCACCATGGCGCGTCACGGCGTTTAGCACATCGGGGGTCAGGTCGGTGATAATTCCCGGGTTTTTGCCTAATGCTTCCACCAATTCGGGGGAGCCGCTTCGCAAAATCGCAGAGGCGACATCAGGATTTTTGGCGATGGTTTCAGCAAGTTGCGGATTACTGACCAGATTGCCCAGCACCCGCGCCACCCGCCCGATTTCACCCGGATTTTTGGCGATAAATTCAACCAGTTCTTGAACGCCTTGATTGCCTAACGCCCTGAAAATGGGCTTTAACACTTTGGCGGCTTTCAGTGCGTCCAGCCCCGGAATGATGGCAAGCACCGCAATCACCAGAAAGACTGCCGCGCCCGGTTCGCCCTCCAGAATATTCTTAATGCCCGCAATAATATCGCGGATGTCCGCAATCTGCCCGACAATGGGGATAAAGCCAATGCCGATTTGCGCCAACAACCCTAAAATCGAGTTTTTGTCGCTGAAATCGCCCAAAACAGCGACTTCCAGCAAATCTTTCAGCCAATCGGGAATGGCGGAATCGTCATTGTCGGCTTTGGCGGCAAGCGGCACAGCGGTTGTTGCTTCAGATTTGAACAATGCCGCCGCTTCGCGCTCGGCGGTTGCCGCTACCTCGCTGATTTTTTGGGTTGTCATGCCCGCCTGTTGCAAGGCGGCAATCAGCCGGAGCATGGCGGGGTCTACTTTTTGGTCAAATTCGGTTGTAAATGCCGTTGCCGCCGCGCCACTCCAACTCCGGCGGAGTCGGTTGACCTGTTGGCGCATCTGTTGGTGCAGGTCGCTGATTTGGGTTGCACGGTTCTCAAAGCGTTTGGCTACCGCGACAAGTTGTTCGTAATCCGCCTGAATAACCTCTGCCATGGGTACATCCTCAGAGATAACTATAGTGGTTTGGGTCTATCCTTGGATTTATTATTTTATTTTTTGTCCTTGAAGTCTTGGGGGTTTTGTGAACGTTTCTGAAAAATTTATGGCTTTTGTTGAAGCGGAAGGGGGAACGACGAATGCTACGGATGCGACGATTGCTACTCTAAAAGAGACCCCCATGCACGGTAGCAATCGTCGCAACTATGAAGATGAATCAAAGTTTGATCCGCATGGAGACCAACACCTATAAAAAGGCGGGATTTCCGAATATTGGATTGTAGACCCCAAGGCGCAGACGGTGCGTGTTTTTATGCTGGAAAAAGGGATTTGTGAGGTGTGGGGCGAATATAGCGGGGAAGAGGAGATTACCTCAAAAGTGCTGGCGGGATTGGAGATTGTAAATTGCACCCTTTTTAAATAATGCAACTTCATAAACAGGTCATAAAGATAAAATGCTAAAAAGACGCACTAAGCAATTATAATCTACTCAAGACACTCTAGTGTTAATCCAACTATCATCGCAGAATTCCCTTATTTTTTACAGAAAGTCAAAGTCGCAATGAGTATGCTATTAGTAAACGGGACAGACCTCAACCAATGGGCAAATCGTAGAGATGCTCAATCAACATTGCCTCGTCTTTTACGCCGACTGATTCATACTACTCTATCACCCGTTAACATAAAACGAAGTGCCTTTCCAGCAGATGAGGCAGTTCAGTTAGGGGGTTGGGATGGGGTGCTTATTGTTGACGAAGGTAATGCTTTTGTGCCTGCTGGCACTTCAGTATGGGAGTTAGGAGTAAACCGTGATATAAAGAGCAAAGCGGATAGCGATTACATTAAAAGAAGTAATGATCCTCTAGGTTTAAGTTCAAAAGAGGTAACATTTATTTTTGTCACGCCGCGTCGTTGGGGGGGCAAAGAGGATTGGATAAAGGAAAAACAATCAGAGAATATTTGGCGTGAGGTGAAAGCTTATGACGGAGACGACCTTTCCGAGTGGTTAGAGTTATCCCCAAATATCCACCTCTGGTTATCAATTCTATTAGGTAAAGCCCCAGAAGGGGCAGAGGATTTAGAAAGTTTTTGGTTGGATTGGTCACAGGCAACTGAGCCAGCATTATCCACTGGTCTGGTTATCGCAAATCGTCAAATCGAAGTAGACAAAATCTATCAATGGTTACGGGAACCTCAATCCGATGCGATATTTGGGATTCAGGCAGATACAGTATATGAAGCACTAGCGTTTTTTGCAGCGGCAATCTATCAATTGCCTAATGATGAGCGCGAATTTTACTTAGCGAGAACTTCCATTGTCTCTGACAAACGAGCATTGCAACAATTAAGTACCTCTGACGAACCTCATATATTAATACCAACCTTTGAAGTCCAGGATTTGGCAAACAGAATAACACAAAAGGGACATAAAATACTGATTCCCTTCGACAACAGCAAATCTCCCGCTTCTAGTACTTTATCAATTCCTCGTTTATCTCGTGAACAAGCCCAACGTGCTTTAATTGAAATGGGATTTGATCAAAATAAGGCAGATGATAATGCAACATTGGCACGGCGTAGTTTAACAGCTCTACGCCGTAAGATCGCAAAGAATCCTCAATTACAGCAACCGGATTGGGCAAAGCCAAGTGAAGCTAGACAGGTAATTCCGGCAATGCTAATTGGCGCATGGAATGATGGC